>DATABT010000486.1:0-9529 GCA_036259455.1 Longimicrobium sp.
GGCCCCGGCCGCCGCCACCAGGGCGGCCAGGGCCAGGGGGCGCCGCATTCCCGCGATCATGCGTTTCATCATGGCTCAGAATCCGAAGTTGAAGGTGAGCCAGAAGCTGCGGCTGGGCGGGAAGGGCGCCACGTCCACGCCGCGGGCGATCTGCTGGCTTCCGAAGTTGCTCACCTCCGGGTCCAGGCCCGTGTAGTCCGTCCACGTGACCAGGTTGCGGCCCGACAGCGAGACGCTGGCGTCGCGCACGCGCCCCGGGGCCCGGCTCAGCAGGTTCCCCGGCACGCGCCACGTGAGCGAGAGCTCGCGCAGCTTCACGTACGAGGCGTCCTCGATGTACTGCTTGGTGAAGGTGCCGAAGCCCGAGATGCGCTCCAGCCCCGAGCAGCCGGGGTAGCACTCGTCCACGGAGCGCGGCGCGCTTACCCCCGCGGGCAGCGCCCAGTCCTCGCTCACGCCGCCCGCGTCGTACAGCAGCCGGGTCAGGTTGATCAGGTCGCCGCCGTGCTGCCAGTCGAACAGCCCGTACAGGCTGAACGCGCCCAGCGTCAGCTCGTTGACGAAGCCCATCTTGAACTGCGGGGTGGCGTCGCCCAGCTGCCGCTCGATCAGGTTGCCGTCGGCGTCCTCGCCGTCGTAGCCCACGATCTGCGTGGCCGACTTCCCCTCCTCGATCTGGAACACGCCCAGCGAGGTGCTGTTGAACGCGCCCGTGCGGAACGTGGGCACCGGCAGGTTCTCCACCGTGCTCTTGGTGGTGTAGAACGTGGTGCGCGTATACCAGCTGAAGCTGCCGCGCTGGATGGGCGTGGCCGTGAGCGCCGCCTCGATGCCGCGGGTGTGCAGCTCGCCCCCGTTGAAGATCTGGGTGACGAAGCCGCTGGAAGGGTGCAGCGTGCGGCGCAGCAGCAGGTCGGTGATCTGCTGGTCGTAGCCGGTGAACTCAAAGCTGGCGCGGCCGTCCAGCAGGGCCAGGTCAAAGCCGCCCTCGATCTCGCGCATCCGCTCCGGCCGGATGTCGGGCGCGCCCGT
Source organism: Longimicrobium sp. (assembly GCA_036259455.1). GTDB lineage: Bacteria > Gemmatimonadota > Gemmatimonadetes > Longimicrobiales > Longimicrobiaceae > Longimicrobium. The sequence goes on from DATABT010000486.1 coordinate 1,033, forward strand.
GATGCCCTGCACGATGACGCCCTTGAAGCCGTCGATGCTGTTGGCCGTGCTCATCTCCGTGAACTTGTCGGCCCACAGCGGCAGGTTGCCCGTCTCGCCGTACGCCACACGCAGCTTGAGCTCGTCCACGTTCCCCATCAGGTCGGGGAACCGGTACGACGCGGCGGCCTTGGGATACAGGAAGTACTCGTCCGGGTCGCCGTTGTTGCTGCTGCGGTCGGCGCGCAGGCCGGCGGTGAGCAGAAGGCGGTTGTCCAGCGCCAGGAACTCTTCCTGCGCGAACACGCCGAAGTCGCGCACCCGCTGCCGGTTCTCGATCACGAACGGAAGCGGGCCGTCGTCCACGCCGCCCTGCCCGGCCACGAGGCCGGTGGTGATGATGCGGTTGATGCCCAGGTCGCGGTCCTCGTACTGCATGCCCACCGAGGTGGTGGCCGTGAACGACCCCGGCGCCCAGGTGTGCACCAGGTTGGCGTTGCCGTTCAGGTTCAGGTTGTCACTGTTGGCCAGCACGCTCGTGCCCGCCTCGTTCTCCGCCAGTACCGCCTCGTACTCCAGGTCCACGGGCGAAAGCAGGCGATTGCGCTGGCGGAAGAAGTCGGCGCCGCCCGTCATCACCAGCCGCAGCGACTGCTCGTCGCGCTCGAACAGCGGCACCCGGGCGCTGCCGGAGCCGATGAAGCGCCACACGTCCTCGGTGTTGTCCAGCAGCGCCGCCGTCTGCAGCGGGTTGCTGGGACCGAACGGGTTGTCGGGATACAGCCCGTTCACCGGGCGCAGGTCCACGAACGACGGCGTGCCGCTGAGCGCCACGTAGTAGCTCACGCTGCGGTTGTCGTTGTTCGTCAGGCCGCGGCGGGCGCGCGAGTGCAGGAGGTTGGTGTTGATGGAGAGCTCCACCCCGCGCCCCAGCCCCTGGTCCAGGTTCACCCGCAGCGACTGCTTTTCGAACCCCGTGTTGTCGATGATCCCGGGCTCATCCAGCACCATGCCGCTGGCGTAGTAGCGCGTCTGGCCGGCGCCGCCGCTCACGCTCATGGACGTCTCGCGCCCCAGGTCGCGGTTGCCGGCCAGCTGCCGCTCGTGGTCGTGGAAGTTGCCGGAGTACAGCGAGGCCACGCTGGCCCCGTACAGGTCCACCGCCTCCTCCAGCGTAAAGCGGCGGCTCCCCAGCGTGTTGGCCAGCTCGTAGTAGCCCACCCGCTGGCTCAGGTTGAAGCGCGGGGCCCCCTCGCGGCCCCGGCGGGTGGTGACGATGATCACCCCGTTGCTGGCCTTGGAGCCGTAGATGGCCGCCGCCGACGCGCCCTTGAGCACCTCGATGCTCTCGATGTCGTCGGGGTTCAGGTCGGCGATGCGGTTGGTGGGGTTGTCCTGGTTGCTGGCGTCGTTCCCCGCGATGGCCTCGGTGATCACGTTCTGGCCGCTGGGAATGGCCGCGTTGCTCATCACCACGCCGTCGATCACCCACAGCGGGTCGGCGCTGGCGTTGATGGACGACACGCCGCGCAGGTCCACCTGAATGCCGCCGCCCGGCGCGCCGCTGTTGGCCGCCACGATGGCTCCGGGAATCTTGCCCGCCAGCGCCTGGTCCGTGGTCTGGGCGGGGGCGCGGTTCACCTCCTCGCCGCTCACCGACGCCACGGCGTTGGCCAGGTTGCGCCGGGCCACCGTGGTCGCCTGGCCGGTGACCACCAGCGCCTCGAGGCTCACGGCCGCCGTCTGCAGCTGCACGTTGAAGGTGTTCTGCCCGGCGGGAACGGTCACCTCGCGCGTCACGTACCCGATGCGGGTAACGGTCAGCCGCGCCTCGCCGGCGGGAACGCTGATCTCGTACCCGCCGTTGGCGCCGGTGGTCACGCCCAGGTTGGTGCCGGTGATGGCCACTCGCGCGCCGGCCAGGGGCTCGCCCCCTTCGGCCGACACGGTGCCGCTGATCTGCCGCTGCTGGGCGGCGGCTGGCAGGGCCCACAACGACAGGGCGCACGCCAGCGTGAGCAACCACGATCGTTTTGTCATACGCTTGACCTCGGGAAAACGGGATGTCTTGCCTGGACAAACACGGACCCGCGCGGTTCGGTGGCCTCCCTGGGGCTGGACGGTGAATGATCTCGCTGGCTGCATGACCGGGGGTTGCCCGGAAAAGGTCGGGGGGACCGGGACGATCGGAGTTCGTTCGAACGTTCGCTGGAAACGGCCGCCAGGCGAGGCTCGGAGGCCGCGCGCCGCCGCGGGACGGCGGCGGAGCAGCGGTCGTAACGAAAGTGTGAGTTCCTCCTACCATACGGTGCCCACCGGGCGGATGCAAGGACCGCGAAAGCGCTGAAAAACACCTGGCTCGCGCCTGCTACCCCTCCGTGGGGCAGTCGCATGTTGTGTCACGGAAGGTGAGTGATCACGCCGGGGACGCGGAGGGGAACGGAAAGGAGGACGCGGATGAAAGCGCTCATCCGCGTCCTCCCGTCGTTTCTCCGCGGCTCCGCGTGAGGGCCGCTCAGAAGGGGCTGCTATCCGTGGATGGAGACGTCATCCCGAGCTGAGGGAGGCGCCGCTCGCAACCTTCTTGTACGAAGGCTTCCGGCGCCGGCCCAAGGACCTTTCCGGCGCAACCGGGGGACCGCGGCTCCCATGCCTCCAAGCCGGCCCCGCGCCATCGGAAGGAAGGTCCTTCGTCTGGCGTCGCAAAAACTCGCGTTGCTTCGGATTCGTCGCTGTCGCTCCCGGAATGGGAAAAACGCTGGGCGAGTGCGGAGCGAGAAAGCGGGTCGCCCGCACGGGTGAGTAGATTTCCCAGTCGGCGCCACGGCCTCCTGCACCAACACCGATCACGAGGGCGCCTCCTTCGAAACGACAGCCGCGGCGTGGGGCGACTTTCGACTTTCATGGTAGAGGGTGCGCGCAGCGCCGGGATGACGTCGTTCGGCACCCTTCTTCAGCCGATGCGCACCTTGACCACGACCTTGCGCACGGTGTGGCGGGCGCCGGCCATGCAGCCGGGCTTGTGCGCGTCGTCCGGGTAGAAGATGGCCAGGTCGCCCGGACGCATCAGCAGCGAGCTGGCGAAGGGCGGCTCGGCGTAGAAGGTGATGTCGTTCGCATCGTCGTACGGCGTCTCCACCGTGAGCGCGGCGGCGGGGGCGTGCAGAATGCGCTCCTGCCCGTCCGCCAGGTACTGCAGGTCGATGTGCCGCACGTGCGTCTCCAGCCGCTTCTCCGTCGCCGGCACCGTGTAGTACGTCTGCACCAGCGCGAACACGTCGTCGCCGTCGATGGGATGGCGGCCGTCCGCGAGGGCGGGATCGAACGCGCGCAGCCACCGCAGGCCGGTGGCGATGCGCTCGCCCAGCACCTCGTACGGCGCGGACTCCGCCAGCGTCGTCAGGATCAATCGTCCTCCTCTTCCGAAATGGACTCCTCCACGTGGTCGATGCCGTGCGCGGTAATGCGCAGCACCAGCCCCGTGCGCCCCGTCTTGGTCACGAACCCGTGGTCTTCCAGGTAGCGGACGATGCGCTCCGCGTCCTGCCGGCCGATCCCCAGCTCGCCGGCCACCTCGTAGGCGTCCTGGTACTCCGTGCTCCGCTCCTCGGAGCAGCGGTACAGGTGCTCCAGAAAGCGGCGGCGGTTCTCGCGGCGGCGCCGGATCTCCTCGCTCATTCGTTGGCCGGCGGGGGAAGCGGGGTGATGAACAGGTGCGTCCAGTAGCCGTCGCGCAGCCCGATGCCGTGGTGCGTGTAGGTGCAGCGCTCCAGGTTCTGGCGGTGCGCGGGGCTGGCCAGCCACCCGTTCATCACGTCGCGCGGGGTGCCGGGGTGCTGCGCGATGTTCTCGCCCATGGCGCGGTAGCTCACGCCGTGCGCGCGCAGCCGGTCGGTGGGCCCCAGCCCCTCCGGCGACTGGTGGCTGAAGTAGTCGCGGCGCGCCATGTCCTCGCTGTGGCCCTGCGCGGCGTTGGCCACCGTCTGCATCCACACCAGCTCCGGGCAGCGGAGGGAGCGGCGGTGCGCGTTGACGATCGCCACCATCTCGTCCAGGGCGCGCCGCCCGGTCCCCGCCCCGGGGACCGTCAGCGGGGGGGACGATCCGCCTCCGTTCGTTCCACCCGCGGCACCGGCCGGCGGCGCGGCGGGGGGCATCTGGATGGTGATGCACGAGGCCGCCAGCGCCGCCGCGGCGCCGGCCAGTATCCATCGCATGGTCTTTACCCCTGTTTTGAGAATCCCGTCAGAAGCTCCATCATCCGCAGGTCGTACGGATCGGCGGATGCGTCGTCGTCCGCGATCTCGTAGTTCTGCTGCGGAGTCTCCAGGATGAGGGGAATGCCGCGGCTGCGCGGGTCCGCCAGCAGCCAGCGGAACGGCTCCGCCCCGATTCCCCCGTCACCCAGCAGCACGTGGCGGTCGCGGTTGCTGGCGAACGCGCCCGCGCTGTCGTTCAGGTGAAAGAAGCCGGGCTTTTCCCCCACCGTCTGCTCCCACTCGTCCAGGATCTCCTTCTGCCGCGCCTGCGACTCGTGGATGGCCCACCCGCTGGCGAACAGGTGACAGGTGTCCAGCCCGTACCCCGTCCGCCCGCGCAGCGCGTCCGGCACGTGGCGCAGGATGTCGGCCACCTCCTCCGCCGTGCGCCCGACCGTCTTTCCCGCGCCGGCCGTGTTCTCCACGAGCAGGCGCGTCTTTCCATCCACCGACTCGAGCGCCCGGGTGATGGCCTTCGCCACCCGCCTGGCGGCCGCCTTCGGATCGCCGTCCGTCGCGGAGCCAGGATGGAAGCAGACCGCGCCGACGCCCAGGGCGTTGGACCGCTCCATCTCCTTCGCGAGGCCGGCGGCGGCGCGCTCCCACTTGTCCGGCTCCGCCGTGGCGACGCTCAGCACGTAGGCCGCGTGCACCACCACGTGCTCCGGGCGAATGCCGGCCTGGTCCAGCGCCTTCTGGAACCGCTCCACCCGTTCGGGCTTGATGGTGGACTTGTCGCCGTAGAAGCGGGGGATGGCGGTAAAGCACTGCAGCGCCCGCATTCCCGCGCTGCCGGCGCGCAGGGCGGTCATGTGCAGGCCGCCGTTGTCGACGGTGTGGGCGCCGATGTAGTGGTCGGGCATGGTTCGCGTGTCCTGGTCTGGACGTTGGGGCGGCGGAGCGGGCGGCGGTCAACCTGCGGTGCGGCGGCCCTCCGCGCGAGGGGGGGCGACAAGAACTTTCGTGCCCGCCCCTTGCATGAGGTGTGTGCGGGGTGCAGCTTGCGGGCGCTTCCACTGCCCGCCCCGGCGTTCTCACCGGCCCGTCCCGGGCCGGCGGCGCGGCGCCGGAACACGCCATGCCGGCGTGCTCTCTGGCCCCCGCGCCCCGCGAAAGCTACTGTTTTCTCATGGATACCACATACCTGGACGGCACCGGCCTCCGCGGCGCGCTCATCATGTCCGCCGAGTACGTGAACCGGCACCGCGCGGACCTGAACCGCATCAACGTGTTCCCCGTTCCCGACGGCGACACGGGCACCAACCTGGCGCTCACCGTGGGCTCCATCGCCGACCAGCTGCGGCGCAACACCGACACCTCGCTGGGCGTGGTGGCCCGCGCGGCCGCGGACGCCGGGATCATGGGTGCCCGCGGCAACTGCGGGATGATCCTCTCGCACTTTCTGCTGGGCTTCGCCGACGCCATCGGCGACCGCACGCGGGTCAGGGTGAGCGAGTTCGGGCAGATCCTTCGCAGCGCCACCGAGCACGTGTACAGGGCCCTCGAAAAGCCCGTCGAGGGGACCATGATCACCATCATGCGCGCCATCGCCGACGAGGCGGAGCGGCTGCAGCACTCGGACTTCGTGGTCCTCTTCGAGCGGCTGCTGGTCAAGGCGCGCGAGGCGCTGGCCAACACGCCGGAACTGCTGCCGGTGCTCAAGTCGCGCGGCGTGGTGGACGCGGGGGCCAAGGGGTTCGTCCACATTCTGGAGGGGATCAGCGGCTACCTGAACGGCGACCCGCTGGTGGCGCTGGACGAGACGCCCGAGTACGACGCCGAGCCCGCCGTCTTTGCCGCCGCCGAGGCGGATTACGTGGCGGAGGAGCAGTACCGCTTCTGCACCGAGGCGCTGGTGCGCGGCGACGCGCTGCCGGAGCAGGACGTGGTGCGCGCCTGGCTGCGCGAGCGCGGCGACTCGCTGGTGGTCATCCGCAGCGGCGACATGCTCAAGGTGCACGTGCACACCGACGAGCCGGAGGAGGTGTTCACCTACCTGCGGGGCTTCGGGCGCCTGGCCTCGCACAAGGCGGAAGACATGCAGGCCCAGCACGCGGTGGCGGAGCGCGCGGCCGCGGGGCACATGACGCTCGCGCGGCGCCCCGTGAGCGTGGTCACCGACACCGCGTGCGACCTGCCCGACGAGGTGGTGCGCGCGCACGGCATGCACCTGGTGCCGCTGAACCTGATCTTCGAGGACCAGGTGCTGCGCGACCGGCTGGACATCTCGGCCGAGGAGTTCGTGGAGCAGCTCAAGAAGGGCGCCCACCCCAGCACCTCGCAGCCCGCCCCCGCCGCGTTCCTGGAAGGGTTCCGCCGCGCGTCGGAGGAAGGGGAGAACGTGGTGGCCGTCCTCCTCTCGTCCGCGCTCTCCGGCACGTATGCGTCGGCGCAGGCCGCCGTCAAGCATCGCGGCGAGGACGAGGTGCCGGTGCACCTGTTCGACAGCAAGGGCGGCTCGCTGCTGCAGGGGCTGCTGGCGGTAAAGGCGAGCGAGCTGGGCGAGCTGGGATGGGAGCCGGCGCGCATCCTGGCGGAGCTGGAGCGGGTGCGCAGGCAGTCGGGCTTCTTCATCGTCCTGGACACCTTCGAGCGGGCACTGGCGTCGGGGCGCGTGGGGCGCGGCAAGGCGTGGCTGGGAAGTCTGCTGGACATCAAGCCCGTGCTGGACGTGGACCAGAGCGGAAAGCTGGCCCCCATAGACCGGGTGCGCGGCCGCAGGAACGCGATGCCGAAGATGCTGGAGATCCTGGAGAAAAAGGTGCCAAAGGGGGCAACGAAGCTGCGCTTCGGCATCATGCACGTGGCGGCTCCGGAGATGCTGGACCCCGTGACGGACGAGATCCGCAAGCGCTACGGCAACAACGTCGACGTCGTGACGGCGGCGGGCACGCCCATCATCGGCACCCACGCCGGCGAGGGCGCCTGGGGCATCGCCTACCTGGTCGAGGACTGACGCGCGGCCGCCGCAGACATCACGCGGAAGGGCGCGGAAGAAAACAGAGAGGACGAGGAGGATGGCTTTCTCCGCGTCCTCGTTCTGTCACGCCCGGTCCCTGCTTCCGGTTTCGGATGGCAGGGCGGAACCGGAGCGGTCATGGCACCGGTTTTTGCAGGATGTTCCGGGCCGGCAGGATTCAGGCTCGCACGTCTTCGGAGGCCCGGTCATGTTCGTGCTGGTGGAGCATTACGTGAGCGACGTGCAGACGTTCTGGTCCGCCGTCCGGCATGCGCTCCCCGCGCAGACGGAGCTCCTCAGGCTCCGCCACTGCTTTCCCACGCCCGACGGCACCCACGCGGTGTGCGTGTGGGAGGCGGAGAGCATCCGCGACGTGCGCGCGTTTCTGGAGACCTACGTGGGCCACGCCAGCCGTAACCTCTACTTCCCCGTGGAAAACTCCGAGGGCGCCGCCCTCCCCTCCGGCGTGACGCTCCCCGACGAGGCGGTGCGCTGATCCGAGTCATCGCGGGAGGTGAACGGAATGCCCAAAGGAACGCGTCAGGATGAAGTACCGCGATGCGCCCCTGCTTGCGCGCGAAGTCGAAGTTGCCGCTCTCGTCCGCGAACCCGCTGATGCGGGACATGGAAAATCCGGCCGCCGAAGGATGTCTGGTCATCAAACGGCGGCAAAGGTAAACAAAGTGCGCAAAAAGAAGGGAATCCCCAGGAATTGCCGGCATTCAGGTCAGTGCGATCGCCACGTCTCGCTCACGCCCTCGTATTCGAACTCCGCCTGGTGCTGCGCGTCTTCCAGCGTCTCGTGCCAGGTGTCGGTGACCACGTTCCACTCCGCATCGCAGCCAAAGAGGTAGACTCCCCCACCCGAGGCACGGCAGATTGCCAGACCCTCTGCCGGCCCGGCAGACATACCCTGCACGACGTGCCGGCAGTTGCCCGTGGGCCGGTGACGCTCATCGATTCGCGTGTACGCGAGCACGGGCTCGCCGGCAAGAAAGAGCGGGGCGGCGGGCATGGGGATGAGAGAGCGAGGAGCGCACAGGGATCGACAGGCTACGAAGATGGCTGCCGCTGCGCGAGTGGTTCGAGCGAGCTTACGCGCCCGTGACCGCCATGGCGGCGGCGGAGGGCCGCGCATCCAGCACGTCGTCGGCGGGGGAGCGGGAGAGGCGGGTGTAGCGCGCGAAGAAATCGGCGGCTTCGTCGATGTCCTCCGCGGCGAAGAAGCCGGGGAGCGCGGCGGCGCCGGCGAGCGCCAGTTCCGCGAGTTCGCGCGCCACGCCGGCGATGGCTGGGTCGG
>DATABT010000487.1:0-4246 GCA_036259455.1 Longimicrobium sp.
CCGGCGATCGGTCGCGATCGCCGGGCCCGAGTTGCATCTACCGGGTGCCATTCAGCCGACCAGTTCCACCTCGCGCGGCGGGGTGGGGATCCACCTGGCGGAGACGGGGACGGCGGCGCCGGTGGGGGCGAGGGCGCGAACCAGGCGCGTGGCCGCGTAGTGCGAGCCGGAGACGAAGCGCATCAGCGGACCAAGGCTGTGCGCGGCGGGCGCGCCCAGGAAGTGAAGTCCGGGAATCGACGATTCCATCCCGCCGCGGAGCACCGGGTAGCCTCCCACGTGGCGCAGGCCGCGCAGCAGATCCGCGTCGAGGAAGGGGTAGCGCGTCGCATCCACCTGGTAGCCGGTGGCCAGCAGCAGGTGGTCCGCCGTGCAGCGGGTACCATCATCCAGCGTCACCACGACCCCGCCGGGGGCGGAAGAGGCGCGGGCGATGGAGCACCCGGCGCGAATGGGCACCCCACGCAGGCGGGGGCGCAGCCACTGCGAGCCGGCGGGGCGGATGGCGCGGCGGCTCACCCGCTCGCGCAGGGGCGGCGGCAGCGCGCGCAGCAGCCGCGGCGCGGAGACGATGCGGTTGATCCCCGGCGGGCCCACGTCCTCGCGCGTGTACGCCAGCCGCTGCAGCGCGCCCAGCACGCCGCGCACCGTGTCGCCGTGCAGCCAGTGAATGCGCGGCGCGCGGGCGACCACCTGCACCTCCGCGCCGCCCTCGTGCAGCAGCGCCGCCGACTCCAGCGCGCTCTGCCCGCCGCCCACCACCATCACCCGCCGCCCGCGAAAGACGCCGAGGTCGCGGTGCTCCGACACGTGCGACGCCTGCTCCGCGGACAACCCCGCGAACACCGCCGGCCGCCGCGCGAAGGACGCGATGCCCGCTGCGACGACCACCCGGCGCGCGCGAACCGTCTCCCCGTCCTCCATCCGCACCCGGAAGCCTTCGCCCGCGCGGCTGATATGCTCCACGCGGCGGTCCTCCAGCTGGGGGACGGCGCGCGCCTGCATCCAGCGACCATAGTCGATGAAGTCGCCCAGCGGCACCGGGCGCTGGAGGGCCGCGCCGCGCCATCCCTCGTACGCGTCCAGCGAATGCGCGCCGTCCGGGTCGCCGATGTGCGACGCCTCCCACGACGAGCGCAGCAGCATCCCGCGCGGCATCGCGGCCCAGAAGTCCATCGCCCGGCCAAAGACGCGCGTTTCCACGCGCGCCTCCCGCAGCCGCGCCGCCGCCGCCAGCCCGTACGGGCCGGCCCCGACGACCATCGTATCGCACTCGCTCATGAATACACTGCCTGATTTCAGAAGCCGCGTTTGACCGCCAGGTAGGGAACCAGCGCCAGTTCCGCGAACCCCGGGATGGGGTCGTCGCGGCAGAACACGCTCTCCGCGTCCGCGTCCCGCACCGACCGCAGGTACTCCATCACTCCCATCCGGCGCGAGCCGACTTCCAGCACGCCCGTGGGCAGGTCCGTCACCAGCCGTACCCAGCGGACGCCGGGCCGCGCGCGGCACGCCGTCACCCGCTCGCCCGCCTGGTCGGCGAAGAGCAGGGCGGGGAAGTCCACCCCCGCGGCGCGGCCCAGCGTGTGGTATCCCCAGGTCCGCGCGTTCACGTCCAGCACCTTGAAGCGTCCGTCGCGCGGGTCCTGCTTGAACTCCACCTCCGCCAGCCCGTAGTAGCCCATCCCTCGCAGCAGCCGCAGCGCCAGCGCCTCCACCTCCGGCTCCTCCACCGTCTCCACGTAGGTGCTGGCCCGGCCGAACTCCGGCGGATGCTGCCGCCGCCGGCGCGCCGTCATGCTGCCGATCGCCCGGCCGCCCTTGAAGAAGGCGCAGAACGAGTACTGCCGCTCGCCGCCGCCGGGAACGAGCTCCTGCACCATCACCTCGCCCGGCCCGCAGAGCTCCGCGGCGCGGCGAACGCGGTCCACCAGCTCCGCCCGCGTGTCCGCGCGCCACGCCTTGACCCTGGTGGCGTAGATGAAGTGCTCCTTGATGGCGGGCTTGACGGCGAACGGACCCTCCGCGTCCAGCGCGGCCGCCTCGTCCGGGCCGCTGACGTACCAGGTGCGCGGCGCGGGGATGCCAAGCTGCGCCGCCAGCTCGTGCGTGTTGCGCTTGTCCCAGGCCCAGCGCGTCACCTTCCACTCCGGCACCGGGACGCGGAACCGCTCCGCCAGCCGGTGCCGCGCCTTGGCGAACGCCGCCACCGTCTCGTCGCGCGTGGGATAGAGCACCCAGCCGTCCAGGCCCAGCCTCGCGCCCGCGTCCATTACCGCGTCCACCGTCCGCCCGTGGTCGCGCAGGTCGGGCACCCGCACGTGGTGCGTGCAGTAGCGCGAAAAGCGGGCGATGGAGCGCTCGTCGTCGATCACGCACACGGGAATGCCGCGGCGCCCCAGGCTGCGGACGATCCCCAGCCCGTTGAAGTCTCCGCCCACCACCACGGCGCCGCCGGGACGCGTGGTGATCCGCACCGGGGCGGAGGTCGTCCCGGTGAATGCAGGCGCCGGTTTCGCGGCCACGGTGCTCATCTCCGGGTCTCCCACAGGCGAAGGGCGAAGTCCTGAAGGGTCATGCAGTCGATGTCGCCCGTCACCGACAGCGCGCTCCGTGCGCCCGCCGGCCAGCGCCCCAGGCGGACCAGCGGGCCCGTGGTGGATTCCACCATCTCCAGCACCCGCTTCTCGTTCGGCTCGCCCTCCACGTCCACCCACGCGCCGAACCGCGCCGCATCCTCGCCACGCTCGGCGGGGAACCCCTCCTCCGCCAGGAAGCCGAGGACGGAAGACGGCGTGCGTGCGGAGACGCCGACCACCGGCTTGCGCGCCGCCGTCACCTCGAACTCCGGCGCGCGCGCCATGCGGTTCACGCCGTGCCAGGGTTCCGCGTCCACCTCCGCCAGGCCGCGCACGAGCAGCGTGGCCGCGGGATCGCCCTCCATCCGCACCCGGTACCGCCCGTCGTCCAGCGGCAGCACTTCCAGCCGCGTCATCGCCCGGCGGCGCCACCACTCCGCGATGCGCTCCAGCGTGGCGATCCACACCGCCGGCCGCCGCGCCCGCGCCTCGGCCAGCGTGGCCGCCAGCGCCGCCGCGCACTCGTCCGTCCGCTCGGGGTGCAGCTGCACGGTGAACAGCTCGCCGTGCCGCCAGGTCTCGTCCAGCGTCGCCCGCCAGACGGCCGTCTGCTGCTCCTCGTTCAGCCGCAGCCGCTCCACCATGATCTCGTCATCCGGCAGCGCGACGGGAATGTGGACCACGCCGGCGCGCAGCGAGGGGCGCACGGCGACGCTGTCCGCATCCACCGCGCTGCTGTACAGGTGGCGCAGCGTGCGGCGGAACGCCTCTTCCTCGCGCTCCCCCAGCGACGGCACCGTGCCGAAGACCACCGGCTGGGTGCTGTGGTAGAGGAGCCCCAGGTCGCGCACGGCCTGGTCCGTGGCGCTGTTGCCGCGCAGGAAGGGGCAGCGGAAGCCGCGGAAGGGCACCCCCGCCGCGTGGAACAGCGCCGCCGCCCGGCCGATGCTCGCGCGCTGCTCGTCCAGCGAGCGCAGGCTGTGGTCGTCGTGCACCAGGCCGTGGATGGCGAACTCCACCCCGCGCTCCGCGAAGCGCTGCATCGCCGCGCGGTTGCGGTCCAGGATGCAGGCGGTGATGGCCCACGACGGCCGCACGCCGAATTCCGCGGTGAGCTCGTCGAAGCGCCGGAGCCGCTGTTCCATGGGACCGGCCGTAACGCCGAAGCGGGAGACGATGGAGCGGGCACGCGCGGCGGCTCCGCCGGCTCCGCGGTGGCGCATGGAGAAGAGAACGCCCATGGAGCGATGCTCCGGAGTACGAGGTGGATGGGGCGGGGACGATGGCGGGCCGGTGGCTCCGGCCGCCGCGCCGGGTGGGGATGGGCGCACGGGGATGGCGCTGCCCGCCGCATGGGAGGGCAACGCGTGTTCCAGAGGATGCTGCTTCTCTAACGGATTGGGATGGATGGACTTGGAGAGATGCCAATCCCCCGCGGGGACCGCATCCGCTGCATCGGCGCATTGCACGCTGTAACGGCGTGGTCCCCCGCCGGCGGGTCTCGTCCTCGCGCAAAACGGGCATCTCGCTGCGTCAGCGGGACACCGCTCGCTGAGGCTCGCACCCCTCTCCCCCAGGCGGGACGTCCTGTCCCCCTCCCGCCCCCTCTCGCGCAGTTTGCGGAGGGGGTGGCGCGCTGCAAGGCGCCTGGGGAGGCAACGAAAAAG
>DATABT010000488.1:0-8803 GCA_036259455.1 Longimicrobium sp.
GCCATGAGCGTGGGTGAGTAGATTTCTCAGTCGGCGCAACAAGATCCTGCATGAGCCAAGTCCTCGTGGGCGCCTCCTTCGAAATGACAGCTCACGGCGCAGACTTCGTGCGTGCAACGAAATCCGCGATGAACCTGAAAAGAGGACGCGGAGACGGCCTCATCGCCTCCGCGTCCTTTCGCTTCGCCTGCGCGTGATGTTCTTCCGCTCAGCGGCGCTTGTTCCGCTTGCCGAGCACCATCTCTACGTAGCCGTTGTTGGGGTCGATGCCGGCGCGCAGCAGCTGGTCCACGCGCTGTGGGCCGCGGTTGTAGGCCAGCAGGGCCAGCTCCAGGTTGCCGTTGTACTTCTCGATCAGCGTGCGCAGGTAGCGGAAGCCGATGCGCAGGTTGGTGTCGCGGTCCATCAGCGCCTCGCGGTCCAGGCCGCGCTTGAAGTAGCGCGCCGTGGACGGCATCAGCTGCGTGAGGCCCACCGCGCCCACCGGGCTCACCGCGCGGCGGTTGAACTCGCTCTCCGCCCGCACCAGCCCGAACGCCACGCGCGGCTCGATCCCCTCCGCCAGCGCGATGTCCTCGATCCGCTCCGCCAGGTCCGCGGGAATGCCGAAGGTGGAGGAGTTCTCGTGGATCCGCTTGAGCCGGGCGATCTCCAGCTCCTTCAGCTCGATCGCGCCCTCCGGCGCGACGACGCCGAACGTCTCGCGCAGCTGGATCACCGTGGAATCCGCCGACTGCACTCCCAGAAAGAACGCTCCCAGAAAGAGCACTCCGCCCACCAGCGCGACCCTGGCGGTGCCGGAAATGTCCAGCCGGGATTGTTTGCGGGCCTCTACGTCGGCCTGCAACTTCAGGATCAGTGCCTGCATGGATGTGCCTCCGTGGGTGCACAGGACGGAGACAGATGGAGCAAGCGGTATGCCGCCTCACCCTTCAGCGGCGGCTTCCCAGGTGCCGCTCCGTCCACCTTCCTTCCGCAGCAGCCGCACGCCGTCCATCACCATCCCGCGGTCCCTCGCCTTGCACATGTCGTAGACGGTTAGCAGCGCGCAGCTTACCGCCGTGAGCGCCTCCATCTCCACTCCCGTCTTCGCCTCCACCGCCACCGTGGCCCTCACCCGGATGCCGGGGATGGAATCGTCGGGCTTGACATCCACCTGCACGGAGCTGAGCGGAACGGAATGACACAGGGGGATGAGGTCGGGGGTGCGCTTTGCCCCCGTGATCCCGGCCAGCTGCGCGATCAGCAGCACGTTCCCCTTGGGCGTGTCGCCGGCCACGATGGCGTGCAGGGTGTCCGGGGACATGCGGATCGTGCCCTCCGCCGCTGCGGTTCTGCGCGTGACCGGCTTGGCGCCCACGTCTACCATGCGCGGGCGGCCGCTCTCGTCCAGGTGCGTGAAGCCGGGATCGTCGGACATTTTCCGGTGGCGGGATTCTGTTCCACATGGGGGTGGGACACGGATGGGACCGTGCACCAAACGGATGTCGTGTCAAGGCTCTCGTGTGCAACGGCGCGCCGTGCAGACGCCGATGACGCGCATCCTCCCCCGCTTCGCGAGGAACCGGGGAGGGCGCCGCCCTACGCCAGCGCTCGCCGGATGCCGCCCAGCAGGTCCGCCAGGATGAGCTGCGGGTTGACGTTGCCGGAGGCCAGCTCCTGCGCCCGCTGCACGTGCAGGATGGCGCGCGCCACGCCTTCCGCGCCCACCCCCGGGCGCGCCGCCAGCTTGCGGAGCAGCGCCTCGTCCGCCGCGGTCGCGTAGGCGATGGAGTCCGGCGCGCCCGCGGCCACCGCCATCAGGTCGCGAAGCCAGAGCGCCAGCGCGCCCAGCGCACCGCTGAACTCGCCGCGCGCGCCGGCCGGCGCCACCGCGTTGGCCGCCGCGAAGCGCCCCGCCTCGTTGTCCGCCAGCGCGGCGGTCAGCAGGTCGCGCCCCATCTCCCGCAGCCGCTGCAGCGCGCCCGCGCCTCCGGCCCCCGGCGTCAGCCGCAGCGCGCGGCCGATGGCGCCTTCGGAGATGGACGCGAGCGACGCGGCCTCCGCGCGGTCCATCGACAGCTCCCGCGCCAGGAACTCCGCCACCTCCTCCGGGGCCAGCCGCAGCAGGCGGATCGGCAGCACGCGCGAGCGGATGGTCGGCAGCAGCGCGCCGGGATTGGACGAGGTGAGGATCAGCGTGGTGTCTGCCGGCGGCTCCTCCAGCAGCTTGAGGAAGGCGTTCGCGGCCTCGGGGCTGGACTCCTGCGGCACCATCGCCTCCGCGTCGCCCACGACGAAGACTTTCCGCGAGCCGACGGCCGGGCGCAGCGAGGCCAGGCGCTGCAGGTTCTGGATGGTGCCCATGAAGTACGCGGGCGCCTTTTCGTACTGCGGCACGTGGTGCGGGTTGGCGCGCCTTGCCTGCAGCTCCGCGCCGCGCGCCTCCTCCAGCTTGTCGCGCAGTTTTTCGGGCGTGGCCGCGTCGGGGCGGGGAAGGGGAAAGAACCAGTGGAGGTCCGGGTGCTCCAGCCGCTCCACGAACCTGCAGTTGCGGCACACGCCGCACGGCCCCGTGTGGCCCGGCTCATCGCAGAGCACGCGCTGCGCCAGCCAGAGCGCCACCCGCTCCTTGCCGATGCCCGCGGGCCCGTGCACCAGGAGCGACTGCGACAGGTTGCCGGCGCGCGCCGCCGCCGCGAGCATCGCCAGCGCGTCCGCGTGGCCGTAGACGGGAGGGAGGGGCATGAACTGCAGGGAACAGGGAATAGGGAATAGGGAATAGCCTGCGGGAAGTACGGACGATGCGCCGGACTCGCCCGGGACGCCGGCCTCTGGCCACGCGAGCGGTTGAAGCCCCGTCTGGCGACCGTCGGCGCGCCAGGACGGGGCTTGTGGCCACCGAGCCGCGGCGTCGGCCGCCGTCACCGCCGCGCGGCTGGGACCGTTCTACCGCTGCCCCCGCAGCCACCGCACCGGGTCCACCGCGCCGCCACCCGGCTCGCGGATCTGGAACTCCAGGTGCGGGCCCTCCGGCGACGTCTCTCCGCCCACCGTGCCGATGGTCTGTCCCTTGGTCACCTGCGCGCCGGGGCGCACGTGCACGTCCTTCAGGTACAGATAGAGCGAGTAGTAGCCGCCGCCGTGGCTGATGACCACCGTGGGGCCGTATCCCTCGAACGGCGCCGCCATCTCCACCGTCCCCGCCTCCACCGCGCGTACCGGCGACCCCGCCGCCGCACCGATCCCCACGCCGTTGTAGCGGATGCTCGTCCCGTTCGGCTGCGTGGCCCGGCCAAAGCTGTAGACCAGGCGCCCGCCCACCGGCCAGTCCAGGTTGCCGATGTCCGCCGTCGTCATCGTCGACGCCGCAGGCGCGGCGGGGCGGGTGGCCGAACCCCCCGCGGACGGCGCGGCCGCGCGAGCCTCGGCGGCGCGGCGCTCCGCTTCGCGGCGGCGGCGCTCCAGGTCCGCGATCACGCTCGTAAGCCGGCGCTCGTCGCGGGCCAGCGTCTCCAGCCGCGCGTTGGCCCGCCGCTCCGTATCCCGCAGCTCGCTCAGCGTGGCCGCGCGGCCGGAGCGCAGCTCCTGCAGCGTCTGGTTCTCCGCCGCGCGCTCGTTCTGCAGGAACTGGATGTCGCTGAAGCTGCGCCGCAGTTCGCGCTCGCGCACCTCCAGCTCGCGCGCCAACTCGCCCACCTCCGTCACCAGCGAGCGGTCGCGCCGCGCCACGATGTACAGGTACTTGTAGCGGTTCAGCAGGTCGCTGAACGAGTCGGCCGAGAGCAGCACCTGCGCCGAGTGCAGCGGCCCGCGCTTGTAGATGCCGCGCAGCCGCAGGTGCAGCATCTGCCGCTTCTGCGAAAGCTCCGCCTGCGTCCGCGCCATCTCCAGCGTGGTCTCGTCGATCTTCTTCGACGTCTGTTCCAGCTGCAGGTTGATCTCGCGAAGGAGCGAGGCGGACACCTGCTGCTGGCGCTGGATGTTGCGGATTTCCGCCGATACGTCGCCCACGCGGCTGCGAATGCGCGAGAGTTCGCTGCGCAGCTGCTGCCGCTCGCGGCGGATCTCCTGCAGCCGCCGCTGGCTCTCCGTCATCTCGCGGTCGGGGTTCTGCTGCGCGCCGCCCGCCCACGGCAGCGCCGCGGCGGCGATCAGCAGCACCCATCCGGCGCGGCGGATCCGCATCCTCACACCTGCTCCAGGTGGCGGCGCACGGCGATCAGGCTGGAGAGCAGGCCAAAGCCCGTCCCCGCCAGCACCGTCAGCACGATCCACTCGCTGGGGAGCCACTCTACGCGGAACATCGTGCTCCCCAGCACGCTGTACGTCCCCCACGTCAGCACCGCCGCCAGCAGGCCGCCCAGCAGGCCGCTCATCAGCCCCTCCAGCAGGAACGGGCTCTGAACGAAGCCGTCCGTGGCGCCGACGAGGCGCATGATGCCGATCTCCTCGCGCCGCGCAAACACGGTGATGCGCACCGCCGTCGCGATCACGATGGCCGCCACCAGCGCGAACGCCCCGCCGATCACCATTGCCACCCCCGCGGCAATGCGTCGCAGCGTGTAGATGGTGTTCAGCCAGTCGCGGCCGTAGCGCACGTCCTCCACGAACGGGTACGCCTGAATGCGCCTGGCCACGCGCTCCACGGCGTCGGGGCTGCGGCTCCCCGGCTTCAGGCGCACCTCGAAGCTGGCCGGGAGGGGGTTGGTGTCCAGGTCGCTGAACACCTCCTTGAACTCCTCCATCTCCGCCATGGCCGTGGACAGCGCCTCGGTCCTGGTCACGTAGCGCAGCGACGCGACCTGCGGCAGCGCGCGCACCTCCGCCTGCGCCAGCTCCACCTGCGCGGGCGTGGCGTCGTCCGTCAGGTACGCCACGATCTCCACCTTCTCCTCCACCTTCTCGATCGCGCGGCGGATGTTGAAGGCCGTCAGGCCGAACAGGCCGATCACGAAGAGGGCAAAGGCGATGGCGATCACCGAGAGCGCGGCCAGCAGCGGCGTGCGGCGAAAGGCCGCCAGCGCCTCGCGAAGGGCGTACGGCATCAGCCCCTCCCGGCCTCGACGGCCGCCGCCGCCGAATCGTAGACCACCGACCCCTGCGCCAGCTCCACCACGCGGTACTCCGGGTGGGCGCGGACCAGAGCCAGGTCGTGCGTGGCCATGAGGATGGTCATCCCCATGGAGTTGATCTCGCGGAAGAGCTCGAACACGCCCTTGGCCGCCCACTCGTCCAGGTTCCCCGTGGGCTCGTCCGCCAGCAGCACCAGCGGCTCGTTGGCCAGCGCCCGGGCGATGGCAACCCGCTGCCGCTCGCCGCCGGAGAGCTCGTCCGGGTACGCGCGCGCCTTGTGCGCCAGGCCCACCTGCGCCAGCAGCCGGTTGACGCGCGGGGTGATGGCGGACCGCTTGGTCCCCGTCACCTCCAGCGCGAAGGCCACGTTCTCCTCCGCTGTGCGGTCGCGCAGCAGGCGGAAGTCCTGGAAAACCACGCCCAGCTTGCGGCGCAGCTGCGGGATGTCGCGGCGGCGCATGAGCTTGGACGAAAAGCCGCTGACCCGCACCTCCCCTGCGGAGGGCATGTCGGCCATCTGGATCAGGCGCAGGATGGTGCTCTTGCCCGCGCCGGAATGGCCGGTCAGGAACACCAGCTCGCCCTTGCTGACGTGCAGCGTCACGTCGCGGAGTGCCGTGCCGGAGCGCGGATACTCCTTGTAGACCGAAGTAAGCCTGATCACGCGAGAAACTTCCGCGGGTAGGGAAAGCGCAAGCCGGGAATTCGGAAGAATTTAGTCCCGGCCGCCCGCCCTGTCAAAACGTTGCGCCAGCCGCACGGCCAGCAGCATCGCCTCCTTCATCGACGACGGGTCCGCGAGCCCCTTGCCGGCAATGTCCAGTGCCGTCCCGTGGTCCGGCGACGTGCGCGGAAACGGCAGCCCCAGCGTCACGTTCACCCCCGCGCCGAACGCCGCCGTCTTGAACGCCGCCATTCCCACGTCGTGGTACGGCGCCACCACGGCGTCGAACTCTCCTCGGACCGCGCGGGTGAAGACGGTGTCCGCCGGAATGGGTCCGCGCGCCTCCACCCCCGCGTCCGCCAGCATCCGCAGCGCCGGCTCCACCACGCGCGCCTCCTCGTCGCCGAACAGCCCCCCGTCCGAGGCGTGCGGATTCACCGCGCACAGCGCGATGCGCGGCGACGCGATCCCCCACAGCCGCCGCAGCCCGTCGCTGGTCAGCGACGCCTGGCGGACGAGCAGTTCCGGCGTGAGCGCCGCCGGCACGTCCCGCAGCGCCAGGTGCGTGGTCGCCAGGACGACGCGCAGCGGCCCGCCGAGCGCCGTCCGCTCCGCGGCCATCATCATCACCACGTCCGCCGCGCCGGCCAGTTCGCCCAGCATCTCCGTGTGGCCGGGGTAGTGCCACCCGCCCGCGCGGAACGCGTTCTTCTCGATCGGCGCCGTGACGAGGGCGTCCACCTCCCCCGCCAGCGCCATCTGCGTCGCGCGGCGGATGGCCTCCCCCGCGATGCGCCCCGCCGCCGTGGCCCCGTCCCGCGCCGTCCAGCCGCCGGCGGACACGTCCGCCCTCCCGCTCCGCAGCAGTTCCCGCGGTCCCACCAGCACCCACTCCGCCGCGGACGCGACCGGCGGGTCGCCGAGCGCCGCGCGCGTTACCTCCGGCCCGATCCCCCGCGGGTCGCCCAGCGTGATCGCGATCCGGGGCCGGTGGATGGATTCCGTCATGCGCGCGCCGCGGTTGGAGCCTCGAAGGATGGGTCGCGCGGGGATGATGGAGATTCGTGCCAGGGCCGGCAATGGCGCGCGGCGGGCAGCCGGGGGAACCGTGCGCGAGGCGCCCAGGAACGTGAAGCCCCGCCGGGCAAGCGCAGCGCGCCCGGGGGGCTTGTGGCCGTTCCAGCCGCGGGTTTCAACCCGGGGTGTCTCGGGCGGGCCCCTCGTGCCGTGGACGCCGGCGCGGAAAAAACCTCCCCCGGCAGCCGGAGGAGGTTTCCTCATCACGTCCCCCGGTCCGCGCCGTCAGAACGGCTCGTCGCGGGTCTTCTCGTCCTTGAGCACGCGGTACAGGTCGCGGGCCGCCTTCTTCGACACGCTCTTTCCCGGAAGCTCCAGCAGTTCCACCTCCAGCATCCGCGACGGGTACTTCACCGCGATCCGCGCTCCCGGCGCCACCGAATCGCTGGGCCGGGCGCGCTTTCCATTCAGCGTCACCGCGCCCGCCTCGCACGCCGCCTTGGCCTCGCTGCGGCTCTTCGTCAGGCAGAGCCGGTGCAGCAGCACGTCCACCCGCAGCGGCTCGGCCGCCGGCGAGCTCACAGGCGGACGGATACGTACATGTCGCGGCGCAGCTCCTCGATCAGACGCTGCATCTGCCGCTGTTCGCGCAGCACGTCGCGAATGCGCTCGCGCTGGTCATCCACCGTGTACTCGCCGCTGGTCTGCCGCCCCGTTACGCGCACCACCGCGAACGCCGGGCTGGGCCCGCCCTCCACGTTGATGGGCCCGGCAACCGTCCCCGGGGCCGCGCCCTCCAGCGCCGTCTGGTACGCGGGCGCCAGCTGGTCGACGGGCACGTTCTGCTGAAAGCGCAGCGCGTCCGGCGTGTTGTAGCGCGCCGCCAGCTCCGGTGCGGCCGCGCCCGCGCGGATGGCGTTGGCCACGGAGTCCGCCCGCACCCGCGCCGCGTCGATGTCGGCCTGCGTGATCTCGGGGCGGATGAGGATGTGCCGCGCCTGCCGCTCCGGCCCGCGCGCCTTCTCCAGCTTGATGATGTGGAAGCCGAACTCCGTCTCCACGATCCCGCTGGTCTGCCCCGGGCGCATGGCGAATACGACCTGGTCGAACTCGCGCACCATCTGGCCCTGGCGGAACCACCCCAGGTCGCCGCCCCGGTCCTTGGTGCCGTCCATCCCGTAGCGCCGCGCCAGCACCTCGAAGTCGCCGCCCTGGCCCAGCTCCGTGAGCACCTGGGTCGCCGTGCGCAGCGCCGCCGCCCGCGCCGAGTCGCTCGGCCGGGGGCGGATGAGCACCTGCTGAAACGAGATGGAGGCCGGGCGCGTGCCGAAGCGGGCGCGGTTGGCCTCGAAGAAGGCGCGGATCTCCGCGTCCGTCACGGCCGGCGGCGCCATCCCCTGCATTCGCCGGCGCACGAAGCGCTGCACCAGCGTCTGGTCCGCGAACTGGCGGGTGAGCTCCGCACGGTAGCTGTCCGCCGTACGCCCCGACTCGGCCAGCGCCTGGTTGAACGCCGCCTCGGAGGGAAAGCGCTCCCGCACCTGGCGAATCTGGTCCTCCACGGCCAGCTCCACCTCGGTCTGGTTCACCGTCTCGCCGGCGGCGCGCGCGCCCTCGATCAGGAGCAGGTCGTTCACACGCTCGTCCACCAGCTGCTGTACCAGCTGTCCGTACTGGGCCGGGTCGGTGGGCACCTCCCGCCCCTCGGCGCGCATGGCCTCGATGGCCAGCAGCAGGTCGGAGCGCAGCAGCGTGGTGTCGCCCACCACGGCGACCACGCCGTCCCACAGCTCCTCGCCGGGCTGGGGCGGGGGCGGCTCCACCTGCGCCAGCGCGGGCATGGCGGCAAGGGCGGTAAGCAGCAGGGCGAAAGCGGTACGCATGCTTGGCTCGGGATGCTCGATTCCTGATTTGCCGGACGTCCGGGACCGGAGTCCGGCGAGAAAGCGCGGGCCGGGAGCGGACGTCCGGCAAATCAGGAATCGAGCATCCCGAGCCAAGCATGCGTACCGCTTTCGCCCTGCTGCTTACCGCCCTTGCCGCCATGCCCGCGCTGGCGCAGGTGGA
>DATABT010000489.1:0-3998 GCA_036259455.1 Longimicrobium sp.
GAGGGTGAGGCGCTCAAGACCCTCCACTGTGCGGGCGTGGGCGATGAGGGCGTCCAGCAGCGCGCGGCCGACGCCGCGGCCGCGCGCCTGGGGGGCGACGTACATGCCCCAGACGCTGCCGCGGTGGCGCGACTTGGGGCCCGTCTGGCGGTGCAGGGCGATGACTCCCACCAGCGCCCCGCCGTCATCGAACGCGCCGAACGCCACGTCCTCGCCGCCGGTGCCCCGGGCCAGGCGCTCCGCGACATCCGGAAGCGGGATGTCCACCTCGTTTTCATACGTCGACCCGAACGCGGCAGGGCTCTCGCGCAGGCCGTACAGGCGCAGCGCCTGGTATGCGGCCGCGTCGTCCGCCGTCAGTATGCGGATCGATCCCACGCTCTAGCCTCGCGCATCATCCATCCCGCGCATCCCGTCATCGGTCATCGCCCGGTTCGTGTCAAGCACCCGCTCGTCATCCTCCCGCACTCCCGCACTCCCGCACCAACGCACTCCTCACCGGTACTCCAGCTCCCGGCGCGTCCACACCTCGCCGCCGCGGGCGACCAGGCGGATCGTGCGGAGGTTGCGGACGTCGGCCAGGGGGTCGGCGTCGAGCACCACCAGGTCCGCGGCCATGCCCGGGCGCAGGGTGCCGATGGAGTCGCGCCCCATCGCCATGGCCGCGTTGCGCGTGGAGGCGACGAGCACGTCCATGGGCGAAAGGCCCGCAGCGGCCATGGCCTCCATCTCCCGGAACACGCTGGCGCCGTGCAGGGTGAGCGGGTTGCCGGCGTCCGTGCCCATGGCCACGGGAATGCCGGCGGCGTGCACGCGGCGCAGGTTCTCCACCATCGTCTGCCGCTCGCGCTCGATGCTCGCGCGGATGCGGTCCATGGGGTAGTTGTTCGCGGGGAGCGAGTCCGTCAGCGCGGCCTTTGCGCGCGTGGCGGGGTCCACGCACTCCATCGGTAGCCCGGTGTCGTCGAAGTCGCGGGCGAACAGCTGCAGGTATCCCTGCGTCACCGTGAGGGTGGGGGTGTAGATGGCGCCCGCCTGGCGCGCCAGCTGGATGAACTCGTCGTCCACCGGCTGGTCCTGCACCGAGTGGACGAGCAGGCGCGCGCCGGCCCGCAGCGCGTCCTTGGCCCCCCACAGCTCGGTGGCGTGCACGATGAGGGGGATGCCCGCGCGGCGCGCCTCGTCCGCGGCGGCGCGAATCACCACCTTGAGCTGCGCCGTGTCCGCCCCCGGCACGTCCAGCAGGTACCACACCTTGATGGCGTCGCTGTCGTAGTGCGCCATCATGCGCGCGCCGGCGCGGGTGGCGCTGTCGCTGGAGGCGTAGATGAACTGGCGCTGCCCCGGGGTGTTGACCCAGTGATCGAGGGTGGACAGCAGCGGCCCGGCGGCGGCCACGTGCGGCGCGGCGTTGCTTTCCTCCGCGCGCCGGCGCAGCGCCCACGTCCACGGGTAGCCGCCCACGTCGAACGTTCCCGTTACGCCGGAGCAGAGGTAGCTGCGGAAGAAGCGGTCCGGGTGCGCCTCCAGTGCCGCCACCGTGCTGTCATACGGAAACCGCCGCCGCACGTCCTCGGCGTCCGGCCGCCCGTCCGCCCACCCCGTCTGCGAGTAGTGCATGTGGGCGTCGACCAGGCCGGGGATGATCCACTTGCCGCGCGCGTCGATGGCGTGCACGTCCGCGCCGACCTCGCACTCGCCCACGCAGGCGATGCGGCCGTTGCGCATGACCACCGTCGCGTTGCGCAGGGGCGCGGCGCCGGTCCCGTCGATGACCGTGGCGCCGGTGAGGGCGAACGCGGGGACCGGCTCGTCGCCCGGAGAGCCGAACGCGGTGGTCACGGCGATCTTCCAGGTGCCGTCCGGCTGCCGGACCATCACCCGTTCCGACACGCCGCGCTGGCTGCCGCCCTGAACCACGCGGTAGCGGTAGGCCCCGTAGACCACGCCCGGCGCCACGGGAACGACCTCGAAGTGCGTGGCGACCAGCGTGTCGGGCCACGCGTTCGGGTCCCCGCCCGTCATCCCCTGGTAGCCCCACTGCACGCCGCCGGGGCCGGTGCGCGCCAGCCGCGGTCTCTGCAGGTAGTACGAGAGATAGGTGGCGCGGTCGCGGGCGTGGATCGCGTCGATGTTGCCGCGGAACGCCGCCAGCGCCTCGGCGCTGTCGCGGGCGCGCTGCGCGGCGGGGTAGTCCGGCTGCGCGGACACGAGCGTGGGTGCGAGCGAGGCGACGGCGAGCGTGGCGGCCAGGGTGCGGAGGATGTTCATGGCGGCGCGTGGGGGCGGTGGATGGAAAGACGAGCGCACGCCCACAGAGTAGCGGGCGTGCGCTCGGCCGGTCAAATGCGGATGCGGATCAATCCACCTGGATATAGCAGATGCACCCGCCCTGGTCGCAGAACCCGCCGTCGGCGCCGCGCGCGCGGCAGTCGCGGTTGCACTGCCCGCCGTTGCACGCCCGCTCGGCCTCCTGCGCCTTGGCCGGGGAGGCGAACGCCTGCGCTCCGCCGAACCCGAGCGCCGCCGCCAGTGCCAGGCCAAAGATCCCGTTCCGGACCGTGTGACGCATCTCTGCCTCCGTTCAGTGGATGTGGATGGGACGCCCCGTGGCGCCTACTGAATCCAGCACGCGCATCCCCACGAGCCGGCGCAGATGCCGCCGTCGTAGCCCTGCCGCCTGCACCAGTCGTTGCACTCCGCGTTCGTGCACGCCCGCGCCGCCGCGGCCGCGGAGGGAGACGCAAAGGCCTGCGCCGCGCCGAAGCCCAGCGCCGCGACCGTTGCCGCGGCGAACATCCCGCCCCGAATTTTGCGATTCATCGTCGCCTCCGTTGGGTGGATGGATGCCGTGCCGCGCCCGCTGGATTCAGCAGGCGCAGCCGAACGAACCGCGCAGATACCGCCATCGCGGCCCGGCTCGGATCGGCCGCGCGCCGGCGCCTGCACCACGGCAGTGTACGATGCGCGGGGGGCGACGTCAAAGCCTGCGTGGCTATCAACAATCACATTGCGACTGTATCTTGAAAATCCGGTGCCCGTCGCAGGGGCGGCGCGCGAATCGATTCCCTGACGTGTGAGAGATACCGATGCGCAAGATGAAGCTCGAGATCGAACGCCTGGCCGTGGAGACGTTCCCCACCAGCGTCGAGGACGCGGAGGGGCGCGGGACGGTTCATGGCAACGCCGTCACGGAGCGGTTCTGTTCGGTGCAGAGTGGCTGCGATTCCTGCCAGCTCTCCTGCACCGGCAGCTGCGCCACCGGCCTGAACTGCCAGCAGGTCTGCTGAAGCCGCGGCCCCCCGCCAGGGCGGTGGCGGAGCGAGTTCCGGGTGCGGGTGCCAGAAAGCCGGGTTCGCGCCCGGTAGCGGCCGATGCCCGGGTCGCCTGCTCCGCCGCCGCTCGCGTGCTCCGGGGGAGCGGGCCGGGGCGGCAGATGCATTCTCGCAGGCGGGCCTTTCATCCGGCGTTGCGCGATTCCTGCGGTCCGGGTAAACGCAGGGCAGGGAGCAGCCAACACGAACGTCCGTCTCGCCCCGGGGCGGGCGGCAGATGAAAGGAACGAACGTGGCGGATGAAGGGATGACGACGACCCCCAGCGGCCTTCAGTACCGCGAAGACGCGGTGGGCGACGGGCGCGAGGCAAAGGCGGGCGACACGGTGAGCGTGCACTACACGGGCACGCTGCAGGACGGCCGCAAGTTCGACAGCAGCCGTGACCGCGGCCAGCCGCTGCAGTTTCAGCTGGGCGTGGGGCAGGTGATCAAGGGGTGGGACGAGGGCGTGGCGGGGATGAAGGTGGGCGGCAAGCGCACGCTCGTCATTCCGCCGGAGCTGGGATACGGCTCGCGCGGCATCGGGCCCATTCCGCCCGACAGCACCCTGGTCTTCGACGTGGAGCTGATGGGCATCCGCTGATGCGGTAGCAGGCGCACGATCCGGAACTTTCGCGCGGACAGGCGGATACACCATCCCACGTCCGACGAGCGCGGGCCCCG
>DATABT010000490.1:0-4169 GCA_036259455.1 Longimicrobium sp.
GGTGGCGGCGGGCACGGCCGCTGTGCTGGGCGGTCGCGGCAGCATGCGCGTGCTGGTGGACCTGCTGAACGACCCCGAGCGCCTGGTGCGCCGCGAAGCCATCGCGGGCCTTGGTACGCTGGGCGAATCCGCCGCCGTGCCGTTCCTTGCGCGCGTGCTGAGCGACGCCGACGAGGAGCTGCAGATGGCCGCGGCCGCGTCGCTGGGCCGCATCGGCAGCGGCGAGGCGCTGCCGGCGCTGCTGGGCGTGGTGCAGAAGCGCTCGCTGCTGCCGCTCAAGAAGAGCACGCGCGGCAAGGTGGCCGCGCTGCACGCCATGGCCAGGATCGACACCCCCGCCGCCCGCGAGGCCATTGCCGCCATCGCCCAGGGCCGTGACGACATGGCCGAGGAAGCCCGCCGCATTCTGGCATCCGCGGGGTAACTACCCGAATCAACCTTCGCTCACACCGGAATGCAAAGCCCCGCCCGGCAAACCAGGCGGGGCTCCGTCGTATGATCGCCTGCACAGGCTCGGAAGATGGAGCTCGTTTTCCGGAGAGGCCGCGGCGCGTGAAACCACGCTTCGAACATTCCGCCGTTTTTGCAGCGCCGCAATGACACACCTGGGGCACTCGCGCCCCGGCAGTGGATGGTGAGCACGCGGATCCACTCCGCGGCCGTTCACCTCGAAATTCCGGCTTTCGAGAATCGCGCAGGACGCAAAAACGTGCGCGAGGGAACCCATCGGCACGTTCCGCGGCGCACAGACGCGATCCTGGCCGGTTTCGCGCTCCGCGCCCCTCGAACTGGTGAAGTCCCGCGCAGTTTGCGGGGCTTTCCGCTTTTGTCGCGGCGGCTTCAGCCGCTCCGGAGCGGGCCGGGCCACTCCGCGCATCTCCAGCCCACACAAGCAGTTGAAGCCCCGCCGGGCAAGCGCAGCGCGCCAGGGCGGGGCTTTTGGCCCTCATAGCCGCGGGTTACAACCCCGCGCCGCCACGGCGTGCGTTCGCGTGCCCGATCGACGCGTCGTCTCACGTACGTCGACCCACCATCTGGTGGCGGAACGCGTCTGACCTCATCCGAAAGCAGCGGCAGCGGGGGAAATGTGGATTCCCACGGCCAGGCAGGCTTTTCCACAGATCTCCACATCTTGTAGTTTACATAATGCATATTATACGAAGTGGAGTGAAGCTTGCGCTTGGGATGCATCCCAAGTCATCCCGCAACGTTTCCGCAGTCCGGGCTTGGGGCTGCATTGACCCCCAGGAGCCACACACCATGGCACGCGCGATCTGGAAAGGCAGCATCAGCTTCGGCCTGGTGCACATCCCCGTGGGCCTGTTCTCCGCCGCCTCGCCCGACGAGCTGAGCTTCCGGCAGCTGGACAAGCGCAACATGTCGCCCATCGGCTACCGCAAGTACAACAAGAACACGGGCGAAGAGGTCGACGGCGACGAGATCGTGAAGGCGTTCGAGTACGAGAGCGGCCACTACGTCGTCCTGAGCGACGAAGACCTCAAGCGCGCCAATCCCGAAAAAACGCAGACGGTCGAGATCACCGACTTCGTGGACCTGAACGAGATCGAGCCCGTCTACCTGGACAAGCCCTACTACCTGGCGCCCACCACCAGGAACAAGAAGGGCTACGCGCTCCTGCGCGAGGCGCTCAAGCGCACCGGCAAGGTGGGCATCGCCAAGGTGGTCATCCGTTCCCGCGAGTACCTGAGCGCCGTGGTGCCCCAGGGCGACGTGCTGCTGCTGGAGATCCTGCGCTACCCGCACGAGATCCGCGCCGCCGACGACCTGGACGTGCCGCACGGCGACCTCAAGGAGCTGGGGGTCAACGAGCGCGAGCTGGAGATGGCGGAGCGCCTGGTGGAGGGGATGACGGCGGAGTGGGATCCCTCCCGGTACCAGGACACCTATCGCGACGACCTGATGGCGCTCATCCAGCAGCGCATCGAGAGCGGCCAGACGGACGCGCCCGACGAGACGCCGGTGGAGGACCTGCCCGCGACCGAAAAGGGCGACGTGATCGACATCATGGCCCTGCTCAAGCGCAGCGTGGAGGCCACCGGCCGCGGCGAGCGCGTCGCCGCCGACACGGAGCGCGCCCCCGCCGCGAAAAAGCCGAAGAAGGGCGTCAAGCCGGAGCCCGCGCCCGCCAGGGACGACGACGCCTTTCCGTGGGAGGACGAGGCCCCGGCCAAACCGGCGAAGGCGCGCCCCGCCCGCGCGGCCGCGAAGGCCGCCACGCCCAGGGACGAGCCGCTGCCGTGGGAAGACGAGGCGCCCGCCAGGCCCGCCCGCCCCGCCCGCGCCTCCGCCGCAAAGGAGGCGGACAAGCCGGCCAAGCCCGCGCCCCGCTCCGCCGTTGCGGCCTCCAAGCCGCGCGCGAAGCAGCGCAAGACCGCCTGACGGGACCGCGCCGGCATGGGCCTCGACGAATACAAGCGAAAGCGCGACTTTCGCGTCACCGGGGAACCGGAAGGGCACGTCCACCCCACGGGGGACGTGCTCTCCTTCTGCATTCAGAAGCACGCCGCCAGCCACCTGCACTACGACTTTCGCCTGGAGCTGGACGGCGTGCTCAAGAGCTGGGCGGTCCCCAAGGGCCCCAGCCTGGACCCCTCCGTCAAGCGCCTTGCCGTCCACGTGGAGGACCACCCCATCGAGTACGGCGTCTTCGAGGGGATCATCCCAAAAAAGGAGTACGGCGGCGGCACGGTGATGCTCTGGGACCGCGGCACCTGGACGCCCGACGACGACGCGCACAAGGGATATGGCAAGGGCCACCTGCGCTTTCACCTGCACGGCGAGCGGCTGAGCGGCGGATGGCACCTGGTCCGCTCCCGCCGCGGCGAGGACGGCCAGAAGGAGCAGTGGCTGCTCTTCAAGGACGATGACGACGCCGCCCGCCCCGAGAGCGAGGGGATCGTCACCGAGGAGTTCACGACCAGCGTCGATACGGGGCGGACGATGGAGGAAATCGCCGCCGACAAGGACGCCAGCTGGAACTCCCGCGCCCCCGCCGCCGAGGCCGTGACGCGCCACGGCAAGCCCTCCCGGCCGTCCAGGAAGAAGGCCGCGGACACGGCGAAGAAGCCGTCGTCATCCAGGTCGAAGAAAGCGGCGGGCTCCCCCGCCCCCGCCGTCCCGCGCGCGAAGAAGGCGGCGTTCCCCGGGCCGTTCACGCCGCAGCTGGCCACGCTGGTGGACGAGGTGCCCGCCGGCGGCGACTGGATCCACGAGCTCAAGTACGATGGCTACCGGCTCGTGGCGATGGTCAGGGACGGCACGGCGCGCCTCATCACCCGAAACGGCAACGACTGGACGGAGCGCTTTCCCACCGTCGCCGCGGCGCTGGAGGCGCTCCCCGTGCGCACGGCCGTGCTGGACGGCGAGCTGGTCGTCCTCACGGCCAGGGGAACCACCAGCTTTCAGGCGCTGCAGAACGTGCTGAACTCCGGGCGCGGCGGCGAGCTGGTCTTCTACGCGTTCGACCTGCCGTATCTCGAAGGGATGGACCTGCGTCCCGCCGCGCTCGTGGACCGCAAGGAGGCGCTGCGGGGGCTGCTCTCCGGCAACGGCATCGTCCGCTACAGCGACCACATCGTGGGCGTGGGGGGCGAGTTCTACCGGCAGGCGTGCGGGATGGGGCTGGAGGGGATCATCAGCAAGCGCGCGGACAGCCGCTACGTCCACAAGCGCAACAACGACTGGCTCAAGGTCAAGTGCCTGCTGCGCCAGGAGTTCGTGATCGGCGGATACACGGAGCCGCGCGGGTCGCGCTCCCACTTCGGCGCGCTGCTGCTTGGCGTGCACGACGAAAAGGGAAAGCTGGTCTACGCGGGCAAGGTCGGCACCGGCTTCGACGAGTCGCGGCTGCGCGAGGTCTACCCGCAACTCCAGAAGCTGGAGCGCGACGACTCGCCGTTCGTCAACCACGGCCGCCGCGGGCGCAAACCCGCGGGCGTGCACTGGATCGACCCGAAGCTTGTCTGCGAGATCGCCTTTACCGAGTGGACGGAGGAAGGGATCCTGCGCCACCCCGTGTTCCAGGGGCTGCGCGAGGACAAGGACCCCAAGGACGTGATGCGTGAGGACCCGGCCCACCTCCCCGCCGGCGAAACGGCCGCCGCGGAACCGGATGCCGCGAAGCGCGCCGGCCGCGCCCGCGCCGCGGA
>DATABT010000491.1:0-5296 GCA_036259455.1 Longimicrobium sp.
GCGGGCCGCCGTTTTTCGTGCGCATCCCCGGAGAACCATCCCGCGGGGCCGCGACGGAGGACGTGAGGACGCGCGGGGCAGGGTGCCATCCTCTCGTTCTTCTCTTTGCCGCCGCATTCCGCGCCTGGCATCCGTCCCCGCATCTGCACGCGCAGCAACGCATTGACGGCGGACGAACACGCGCGCAGATTGGACGCGAAATCACCTCCGGCGGCATCCCTCTCCGCCACGCCACGCGCCGCGCGTTCCGGCGGCTTTCCAACTCCCCGTCCGTACCCGGCAGATACCCCATGCTCCTTCGCAACCGCTCCGCGCTCGCGGCGCTTTCCCTGCTGTTCGGCCTGGCCGCGTGTCATGACGGCGAGCCGCTGGCTCCCGCGCCCGCGCCCGCGGAGCCGCTGCAGGTCGCGCGGCTGGAGTGCACCGTCACCATCGCCAGCGGGCAGATGTCGTGCGCCGGCGCGGTCCCGAACGCGGGCGGCGCGCGGGGGCTCGTCGTCGGCAGCCAGGGAACGTACGTGTTCCTGGATGCCGCCAACCATCGGTTCCTGAGCGGCGACAACGTCTTCAGCATCGACGTGACCGTGCAGAACCTGATGGCGCAGGCGCTGGGGACCACGGACGGAACCACGCTGGATTCGCTAGGCGTCCGCGTGTTCTTCTACGAAGAGCCGGTGGCCAGCGACGGCTCCGGGCGCAGCGTGGAGGTCATCAACCACACGGGTACGGCCTTCTTCACCAGCGCGGGCCAGAAGTACTTCCGGTACGACCAGATCCTGGGCTCCAACCACACGAGCGATCCCCAGCCGTGGGAGTTCTCGGTTGACCCGCTGCTGGCGACGTTCCGCTTCTCCGTCCTGGTTTCCGCGGCCGTGCAGTTCCCCGACGGCTACGTGCAGGTGACGCCATCCGCCGACACGCTGACGCAGGGTGGGACGATTCCCCTGTCGCACACGGTCCGCGCCGCGGTGGGCGACGTAACCGCCGACCAGTCGGTCACCTGGGGCACGTCCGACGCGGCGGTGGCGACGGTGAACGCCTCCGGGCTGGTGACGGCCGTGGCGCCCGGGACGGCCATCATCACCGCCACGCAGGGCTCCGTCAGCGGCAGCGCCACCATCGCCGTCTGCCCCGCGATGGCCGTGGGCGGCGCGTACCTGGTGGCGAACCTGAACGCCACGCCGTCGTTCTGCCTGGCGGAGGGCGAGTACACGGTCATCCCCGTGAACACGTCGGACGCGGACACCATCTCCGTCGGCGTCACCGGCGCGGGGATCACGTCCGTCGTCGGCGGGCCGGACCCGGTGCGGATGCCCGCGGGCGGATCGCTGTTCCGCGCGCGCCCGCAGCCCGACCACGCCTTCGAGCGGCGCCTGCGGCAGATGGAGCGCCGCGAGTTCACCGGCCGCATCCCCGGCGCCGGCGGGGCGCGGCGCGACGGTCCGCGGTACGCCATCACGCCGGGCGTGCCGGCCGTGGGGGCGCTGATGAGCCTGAACGTGGAGACGGACAATGCCTGCTCCACCCCCGACACGCGTACGGGGCGGGTGGTGGCGGTGGGAACGCACGTCATCGTCATCGCGGACACCATGAACCCCGCGGGCGGGCTTACCGCGGCGGACTACGCGGCCATCGCGGACTCGTTCGACGTCGTGATCCATCCGCTGCTCACCGGCACGTTCGGCGCGCCGTCGGACCGGGACGGCAACGGGCGGGTGATCGCGTTCTACACGCGGGCGGTGAACGAGCTCACGCCGCCGGGCTCCGGCGCGTACGTCGGCGGCTTCTTCTTCTCCCGCGACCTGTATCCCGCCGCCAGCTGCCCCACCAGCAACCTGGGGGAGATGTTCTACATGCTGGCGGCCGACCCGGCGGGGGAGGTGAACGGCAACGCTCGCGAGGCCGACTTCATCAAGGAGGTCACCTTCGGCACGCTGGCGCACGAGTTCGAGCACCTGATCAACGCGTCGCGGAGGATGTGGGTCAACACGCCGTGGAACGGGGAGTTCGAGGAGGTCTGGCTGGACGAGGGCCTGGCCCACGTGTCCGAGGAGCTGATGTTCTACCAGGCCACGGGGCTGGCGCCCATGGGAGACCTGGACGCCGCCGACGTGTTCGACGGCGGGCAGGCGCAGCACGGGTTCTTCAAGTACGGCGAGGCCAACTTCGCGCGGCTGCGGCAGTGGCTGCTGGCGCCGGAGGACAACGGGCCGTTCGAGGCGGACGACGGCGGCCTGGCCACGCGCGGCTCCATCTGGGCGTTTCTGCGCTACGCCGCGGACCGGCGCGGCGGCTCGCAGGCGGCGACGTGGAACGCGCTGCTCAACACGGGGAACACCGGCATCGCCAACCTGCAGGCCGTGATGGGCGAAGATCCGCGCGGGTGGTTCCGCGACTTCTCGGCCGCCATGTACGCCGACAACGCGTTCGGCGCGGTGTTGCCGGGGGTGGACTACGGGCAGCCCAGCTGGAATTTCCGCGACATCTACACCAACCTGGACTACGATCCGGGGCCGGCCTGCACCTGCGGCTACGAGCTGGCGGACCGCAATCCCAGCAACGGCGTGACGATGACGCGGACGATCATCCCCGGCGGCGGCTCGTCGTACCTGCGGATGCGCGTGGCGCCCAGCGCGTTCGCGGGCGTGACGGTGCAGTCCGGCGGCTCGGCCCCGCCCGCCAGCATCCGCCTGATCGTCATCCGCCGCCAGTAAAAGATCTTGCACGCAGAGCAGCGGAGAGGCGGAGCAGCAGAGACGAATCCTCTGCTGCTCTGCTGCTCTGCGTGACATGAAATGGAGTTTTCCGTCAGCCGATGTCCAGCAGGAAGATGAGGGTCGCGCTGAGGGTGATGAGGACGATCAGCGAGCCGGTGACGGCCGCGACCACGCGCGGGCCCACGCGGCCCAGGATGCGCACGTCCACGCCCAGCCCCAGCGCCGCCATCGCCAGCACCGTCATCCACCGTGACACTTCGCGCACGGGGCCCGCCACCTCCGCCGGGATCAGCCCGAACGAGCGCGCGGCGGCCAGCAGCAGGAAGCCCACGATGAACCAGGGCACCACGCTTCCCGCCTTGAGCTTCTGCGTCCCCACCTTGTGCGCGCGAAAGGTGAAGAAGAGGATGACGGGCCCCAGCAGCAGCACGCGGACGAGCTTCACCAGCGTCCCCACCTCGCCGCTCAGCCGCCCGACGGGAAAGGTGGCGGCGATCACCTGCGGCACCGCGTACACCGTCATCCCCGCCAGCGCGCCGTACTGATAGTCGTCCAGCCCCAGCAGCGGGATCAGCAGCGGCAGGGTGAGCACGACGATCACCCCCAGCACCGCGGTGAAGGCGATGGACGAGGCCACGTCCTCCCGGTCCGCGCCGATCACCGGTGCCACGGCCGCGATGGCGCTGTTGCCGCAGATGGCGTTGCCGCACGCGATGAGCGTGGCCAGGCGCGGGTTCAGCCCCAGCGCGCGCCCGATCCCGTACCCCGCCGCCAGCCCCACCGCGACGACGGCCACGATCGCCAGCACCAGCGGCGCGCCCGCCCGCAGCAGCAGGGGAAGGTCCACCGAGGCGCCCAGGAGGACGATGGCCGTTTCCAGCACCTGCTTGCCGGCGAACTTGATTCCCGCGTCGTAATGGGTGGGGGGCGTCCACGCGGTGCGGACGATCATCCCCAGCAGGATGGCAAGCACCAGTGCCTCGACCACGGCGTGGCCCAGCAGCCGCACCTCCAGCGCCTGCAGCGCCCACGCCGCCAGGGTGAGGGCGCCGGCCAGGGCCAGGCCGGGGAGCAGGGTGCGCGGGGTGAAGCCGGACGAGGCCATGTGGATGCGGATCGGGCGTGCGGCACGGAGATTGACGGGTGCGCGGTGCAGCGGCGCCCGCGGGGTGCCGACAAGCTAACCCGGAACGCAACCCGATGCTCACCGACAACGAGCGCAAGCAGATCGAAGAGCGCCTTCTCAAGGATCGCGAGCAGGTGCTGGAGGCCATTGGCCACTTTGCCGACGCCAACGAGGAGCTGCGCGACCGCGTCGGCGAGCTCAGCGTGTGGGACAACCACCCGGCCGACATGGGCAGCGAGAGCCACGAGCGGGAGCAGCAGTTCCTGCTGGCCACCATGGAGGGCCGCCGCCTGTACGCCATCGACGAGGCGCTGGGCCGGCTCTACAAGACGCCGGAGGAGTTCGGCCGCTGCGAGGTGGACGGCGGCGACATCGAGTTCGACCGGCTGATGGTGATCCCCGAGACGCGCCTCTGCGCCCGCCACGCCCGCGAGCGCGACGCGGCCGAGGGCGTGGACGCCAACCCCCGCGAAGCCGACGGCACCGCCGTGGAGTGAAAGAAAGTGGGTGAGTGCGTGAGTGACGAGCGGGATGGATGGGAACGATGCGGCACGCGTTGCGCGTGCCGCCCCTTCCCCCTCGAACCGCGCGGGTAGACGCGACGCACTCCGGAAAGGTCGGCCCCGGTTGCCGTTTGTCTCCGCGAACGCGTTGTTTTCCTGAGTCATTCGGCGCTGCGCGCACCCTGTGGGATGAAAGTCGCTCGCGCCGCGGCTGTCATTTCGAAGCAGGCGCCGCGTGATCGCTGCCGGTGCAAAAACCTGTGGCGCCGACTGAGAATCTACTCGCCCGGGCAGGTGCCACGCCTCGTTCGACGGACCTCATCCGGATTCCTTTCTATTCAGGGAGCGCCCTCGCAGAACTCCTTGTGGGCACAGCCGCCTGGGCGCGACCGAACGATCTACCCAGCGCCGGACTGGGAGGCGGCCTTCCTGCAAGGCCGCCGTCTCCCGGTTTCGCCGGCGAGATCCTTCGGTCGCCGCCGTAGATCGTGCACCAACAAGGACTTGTGCGGCGGCTCCCTCAGGAAATCAATCCGCTGGTCGAGAGGGTGTAGCGACACGGTTACTTCCGCACTTCCGCACTTCCGCACTCACGCACTCTCCGCGTGTCCACTCCCCGCCGCTGACTGTACCCGTTTCAGGGCACAGCCGCATCCACACCCCAGCGTCGGAGTGACGCAAGCAGTTGTGGCGTAAAAACATGGGGCGGATGGACGTCACTGGCGTCCGTTTTGCCTTTCCCCCCGCCGTTCCGCGCCACTTCCTTCCGCCCGCTCCGCATGCGATCCACGCTTCTCGCCGCCCTCTGGCTTTCGCTGGCCTGCGCGGCGCCGCTCTCCGCGCAGACCGTTCGCGGTACCGTGCTGGAAGAAGGCACCGACCGCCCCGTTCCCGAAGCCGTCGTCACCCTCGTCAACAGCCAGGGGCTGCGCGCGGGCCGCATCGTCGCC
>DATABT010000492.1:0-1522 GCA_036259455.1 Longimicrobium sp.
GCAGGGTCCCGATGGTCTTCCGGGCGAGGCGGGTCCGGGCGAGCGCCTGGTGCACCTCGCCGGCGGTGGCGGTGCCCCGGCTCCAGAGCACGTCCATGACCTCGAGCTGCCGGTCGGTCAGCTGGTGAAGGTGCTTGTCCGCCATGCCATGCTCCCGGCCCCGGGGTTCCGCCGCTCGCTTACAGGTGTGAGAATAAGCCGGCGGGGACGCCGGCGCAACCCGCTTCCGCGGGCGCGCCCGCAGGGCGTCCACCCCTCCGGGCCGCCTTTCGTCCCGCGCCGCTTGCCCGGCCGGTCCCGCGCCGGCCCCGGAGGGGGGGCGCGGCACCGCGCTGGCGTTCGCCTTCTGGTCGTTGCCGGCTTGGCTGACGGTGCTGCAGATGCAGGCCGTCGCGTTCGGGACGGGGGGTGGAGCGCGCCCTGCCGCCTGGACGCGCCGGTGAACTCGGCGGTGTCGGATCTGGCAGCCTGGATCTCGCCCGACGGTGGGACACTGCTCTTCATGAGCCAGCGGAGGCAGCCGGACGCCGTCACCTGGCCCCGCGCGCGCCGGGTGGCGGACTACGGCGCGCTGTTGGAAGAGATGCGGGGAGCCACCTTCAACGGCCTCCGCAACATCTACCGGCTGGACATCCGCGGCCTGGAGGGCGCCTACCGCGAGCAGTGCGCGGCACGGTAGCCGTGCGCGCGCAGGAAGCCGCTTGCGCCCGGACGTGCATCCGCTCGTCCAGTGGATGCGTTCCCCCTGCACCCGTCATTCGGGGATGTACCGGCACACGAATCCGGCGGCAGCGATGTCGGATGCGCCGGCTCTCTCCCTGAGGCACGAGGCGATCGCCGTGCGCACGGCGGACGGTTCCTGCTGGCCCAGCTTGAACTTCACCAGGACGTCGTCGACCGTGATCTCCACCAGCGAGAGCCGGGTCAGGGCGGCCCCGTAGAGTTCCGGCTTCTCCGCCACGGGGGCATGCCGGCCGGTGCCCTGGTGGCGCTCCAGGAGGGCGTCGAGGTGAGCGACGAGCCCGGGGCCGGAGGCGGTCACTTCGGCACGGCCACGCAGCGTGACGGACCGGTAGTAGAGGTCGGCGTACGTGGCGACCTCCGGGTCGATCCAGTACGAGGGAATCGTCGTGAGGACGTCGTCGACCTGGAACAGGCAGCGGCCGCGCGCCCGCAGGTGCTCGAGCTGCGGGTCGTGGTTCGTGAGGTGGAGCTGGACGACCGTCCCGGCGGGCACGAAAGGGAAGATTCCCACGTGTGCCTCACCCCCCGGGTCCACCGTGACCAGGCGTCCCGCGAGCGCCCCGGCGATCAGCGCCTCCACGTCTGCGTCCGCCGCGGTGTACTTCTCGTAGTGGATCATGCGCCCGCGCCCACCCACCGCATGGCCTCGCTCACGATCTCCCGGACCATGGCGTGCGGCCCGTCGAACTCGCGGTAGGTGAGATCGTACTCCCAGGCGCGGAGCTGCCGCGCCACCGCGCGGCCGGTGCGGTCGATGGGGAGGATCTCGTCCCGGGTG
>DATABT010000493.1:0-6494 GCA_036259455.1 Longimicrobium sp.
TGTTAGACTCAGAATGACAGGTAGGGCCTGGTAGGGCCTACAAAAGCCCCCGGACGGTGTCATTCTGAGGAGGCGCACCCTCGGGCCTCTCCAGACGCACCATTGCCGGGTGCGCCGACCGAAGAATCTGCAGGATGGGCGCTCGGACATGTCTGCCGCAGTTCCCGGCGAGAGGCCCTCGTTTCCGACAGAGATTCTTCGCTCGGCGCCATGGCCTGGGGCACGAACGCTGGTTCAGTGCGCGCCTCCCCCCAGAATGACAGCGTTCGTCCAACGGCGCTGCGGGGAACCTGCGGGAACGCAAAGACGCAGAGGGGGCGGATGGGTGTCCGCGCCCTCTGCGTCTTCTGCGAGCGTACGATCAGCTGATGGGCGAGCGGCCGCGGGCCTTGGCCTCGTACAGGCGGCGGTCGGCTTCGCGGATGAGGGACTCCGGCGTCTCGTGCTCCGCCGTGTAGCAGGCGATGCCGGCGCTGATGCCCACGGCGCCCTCCAGGCGGCGGCGCAGGCGCTCGGCCAGGGCGTGGGCGCCCTCCACGGTGCTCCCGGGAAGGATCACCAGGAACTCGTCGCCGCCGTGGCGCACCAGCACGTCGCTGCCGCGGGCCTCGGCGCGCAGCGCGGACGCTACGGTGCACAGCATCTCGTCCCCCGCCTCGTGGCCGCGGGTGTCGTTCACTTCCTTGAAGCCGTCCAGGTCCAGCGCCATCACCACCAGCGGCTCGCCCCGGCGCGCGGCGGACCAGGCGTGCGACATCACGCACTCCATGTGGCGGCGGTTGCCCAGCCCCGTCAGCGGGTCGGTGAGGGAGAGGGAGCGGACGCTGTCGATCAATCGCACGCGGCGCAGCGCCATTTCCGCCTGCAGGGCCAGGGCGCGCAGCACGTCCCAGTCCTCGGGCTCGAAGATGCGCTCTTCGCGGCGCTCGGTGAGCACCAGCACGCCGTCCGCGCTCACGGGAACGTGCGCCAGCAGCGCGGTGGCGGGGTCGCCGAAGAGCGGCACGGCGAACTCGGCGGCGCCGCCGCGGCGGGCGTCCTCGGAAAGGATCAGCCCGGGCGTGGCGAGGCGGTCGTCCCAGAGGATGCAGGCGCGGTAGACGGACGGGTCGTCGTCCGCGGGGGCGGGGGCGCGCAGCAGGCCGCGCGCGGGGTGGCGCACCAGCGCCAGCGAGGTGTGCGCGCCCACGATGCGCAGCGCGTGCGTCGCCAGCGCGCGCCAGACGGCGTCTTCGCACTCCGCGGCGTTCAGCTCCTCGAAGTAGCCGATGAGCTGGTCGGGAAGGCGCTGCCGCTTTTCGGTGCGGATCCTTTCCCGCAGGAACAGCGAGGCGCCCACGGCCGCGCGGTCCATCAGGTCCGGCGTATCGCTCCCCTGCGGCACCGTCCCCGCGACGGCGCCGGTGACCAGCACGCCCTCGCCGCCGGGGCCGTCCAGCAGCAGCACCAGGCTTTCGCCGCGCTGGCACTGCTCGGGAAGCCCGTCGCGCATCTCCATGGCCTCGGGGACGGTGTTGCGCCGCACGGCACGGCGCGCCGGCAGCTCCCCGCCCGAGATCCAGCCCGTCGGCCGCGCCAGCACCAGGCGCAACCGCCGGTCATCCGCTCGCCGCACCATCATGAACGTTCCTCGCTAGAACAAAACAAGCCGGGAGGAATTCCGATCCACCCGGCCCGTATCCCCAAGACCCAAAAGGAGTTGTGCAAGATACACCTGTTTCCCATTCAGATCAATCTGCGTCCTCTTCCGGTGACAGGCGGGTGCCGCGCACGGGCTGCCGCGGGGGTTCTCGCCGGGGCCGAAAGCGAGAGGACGCGGAGACATGCATCATCCCGCGTCCTCGTCTCGTTCCTCCGCGTCCCTCCTCGGGAGAGGTTCAGGCGCTGCGGCGGGTCCAGACGGCGACGGCGCCGCAGCCCCCCGCCCCACCGCCGAACTCCCGCGGAACGCTCGCGGGATCCAGGTAGAGCTCGATGCCCTCCACCATGGTCTGCTCCACCGTGCCGTCGAACCCGCCGGGGCCGTGCTCGCCGCCGGGGAGCACGGGGTTCAGCAGCTCGCCGTCCACGTACACGCGCAGCGGGCAATCCGCCTGGCGCACGCCCGCCGCCGTCACGCGACGCGCGAAGAGGGTGCGCTCGCGGTTGTCCTCGCCCGAGCGGCGGATGATCATCCCGGGGATGGGCGCCAGCATGTCGCTCACGTAGCCGGGGCGCACCGCCTCCACGTCCTCGCGCGTAAAGAAGCGCCCGCGCGCCTCGCGCAGCCGTGCGTGAAAGCCTTCCATGGCCGGCGAGGGAATCTTCTGCGCGCGCGCCAGCAGGGTGAGCGGCGCCATCAGCGCGGCGTTGGGGCGCATCCTGAACTCCACGTTCAGGTAGAAGTACGCCTCCGTAAGCAGCGTGCCCATGCT
This sequence comes from Longimicrobium sp., assembly GCA_036259455.1. GTDB lineage: Bacteria > Gemmatimonadota > Gemmatimonadetes > Longimicrobiales > Longimicrobiaceae > Longimicrobium. The sequence goes on from DATABT010000493.1 coordinate 2,415, forward strand.
CTCCGCGTACCCGCGCCGGCGCACGCGAAGGCGGTACACGCCCAGCCGCTTGATGGGGAACTCGAAGTTGCCCAGCGAGTCCGTGCTGCGCGCGCGCCGCAGCATCCCCCACCCGTCCAGCAGCTCGATGCGGGCGTCGGGAATGGGGGCGCCGGTCACGTCGTCACGTACGATGCCTTCCAGGCGGATCTGGGCGGAGAGGGGTGCGGCGATGAAAAGGGCGGCGAGGCAGAGCAGCAGGTTTCTACAGTGCATCGGGGAAAAGCGTCGGGGGGAACGCGGATGAAAGCTGCGTGGAACGGAGAGAGCATATCGCGGAAGCGGCAGTCCGCGCCAGATCATCCGTTCCCGTCGGGGAGCAACGAACGGAAATCTGGCTCCTGCAAGGCCAGCGGACTTGCCGAGGAAAGGACAATCGGCAAAAGTTTTTCGTTGGAGGGGGGGCGTGGAAGCGGCCCTCGCGTGCCCGCGGGCGAGCTTCGTGCGGTGCGGCTGCGGCGCACGGATCGCGGGCAGCGTGAAGTGCAGAACGTCTCAGGGAACGGAATCGTGACAGCATACGGGATGAGGATGATCGCCGCCGCGACGAGGGCCGGTGGCTGACCGCGCTCCGCACCACGGCCCGGATGGAAAGTACCGCATCCCCTGGCCGCTGGAGGTCAGCGACCAGCGCTCCGGCGGCGGCGTGCTGCGCTGGCAGATGGAACGGATGCGCACCAGGCTGCCGCCCAATCCCCCGCCTTCCGCGCTCCCGCTCGTCCCCGGCGACGTGGCGCGGCCGCGGGCGCGGGCGGGCGAGATCCGCGTCACCTGGATCGGACACGCCAGCTTCCTGCTGCAGATGGGCGGGCGCAACGTGCTGCTGGACCCGCACTTCGGGCCGCGCGCGTCACCGTTCCGGTTCATGGGCCCCAGGCGCTTCGTGCCGCCCGGGCTGGCGCTGGACGCGCTGCCGCCCATCGACGCCGTCCTCCTTTCGCACGACCACTACGACCACCTGGACGAATGGAGCGTGCGCCAGCTCCACCGCCGCTTCGGGGAAGAGATCCGCTGGATCGCGCCGCTGGGGCATGCGGCATGGCTGGGCGCCCGGGGCATCGGCAACGTGGCGGACGTGGACTGGTGGGACGCGGTCGATCTCCCCGGCGACGGCGGCGTGCTGACGGTCACCTGCGCGCCCGCGCAGCACTGGACGCGCCGCAGGCTGCGCGAGTACAACGACCGGCTCTGGGGATCGTTCGCGCTGCGCACCGCGGCGGGGCGGAGCGTCTACTTCGGGGGCGACAGCGGATACTTTCGCGGCTATGCGGAGATCGGGGCGCGGCTGGGGCCCTTTGACGCCGTGCTGATGCCGATCGGCGCGTACGAGCCGCGCTGGTTCATGGCGCCCGCGCACATGAACCCCGAAGAGGCGGTGCGGGCGTATCAGGAGATGGGCGGCCGCGGCGCCTTCGTCCCCATGCATTGGGGCACCTTTCGCCTCACAGACGAGGACCCGCTGGAGCCCCCCGTCCGCATCCGCGCCGCGTGGAACGATGCCGGCCTCCCTCCCGACGACCTGCACGTCCTCCGCCACGGCGAGACGCTGGTGCTGTGACGCAAACTCCTCGCGCCGTGATCAATCGCCGTCGACGCGCCGCGCGCACCCTGTACCATGAAAGCCGCCACGCCGCGGCTGTCATTTCGAAGGAGGCGCCCGCGTGATCGCCGCAGGTGCAGGAACCCGTGGCGCCGACTGAGATCTACTCACCCGTGCTGGTGACCTGTTTTCGCGCTCCACGCTCGACCAGAGTTTCGCTCGGTCGGGCGCGCAGGAAACCACGGTCAGGCAGGATCCGCGCGGCGCCATCCCTGAATGGGAGCCCGGTTCAGCCCTGCGCGCGTAGCAGCCCTTCCGCGCGAGCGCCCTCTCCGCTCTCCGAGGCTCGCACCTCCCCCGGAAACCGGCTCATCGCGGATTTCGTTGCAACGGCTGCAGGGCCGGGATCCAGCACGCAGGCCGGCCACCAGTAGCGGTAGATTTCTCAGTCGGCGCACAGAAAAGCCTGCACTGGCAGTGATCGCGCGGGCACCTCCTTCGAAATGACAGCGGCGCTGTCGCGTGCAACCAGATCGACGATGAACCGCAAAACCCTGGGGGAGGTTGAACGGCCGCTTTCATCCGACTGATTCAGGATAACCTCACGCCAGAATGGATGCGCAGAACGCGGAGGCGCGGGTGAAACAACTCCGTTCCCTCCGTTGACGCCGTGCGAGGCCGCTCCTTCCTGCGTTACTCCGACGAATCGGAGGCGACGCCGGACTGCACGGGGTTGGCGGGGTTCGGCGAGCCGGGCGTGGCGCCCTGCGTCTGGCCGATGGCGGCCGGCGCGGCACTGTCGCCGTAGGTGCCGGGGCCGGAGGGCGCCGCCGGGTTCACCGTGCCCTCGGGCGGAAGGCTGCCGGGCACCACCGTGCCGGAGGCCGCCGAGTCCAGGCTCGTCTCCCCGCCCGTCCCTTCGGATTCGTCCGGCGTCCTGTGCTCGCCGGAGCCGTTGCAAGCCGCCACGACGAGCGCGGTAGTGATGAACGCGGCACAAACCAGTCGCAGCCTGAGCATCGTTGGATCGTGTGTGTGCAGGGGTACGCAACCGCGGGAAACCGTGGGCCTCCGCATCCGCCGTACCACCGCTCGCGGACGCGCATCGTCATGCACCGCGGCTGTCCCCGAAGCGCGCCCGAAACACTTGCGGTCGCGGCTGCGACCTTCCATCGTTTCAGGTCCGTACCTCCGCGCACGCGCCTCGCGCACGCAACCTCAATCACCGCGCCGCATGCCCCACCGCGGCAGAACCGTCCAGCCATGGCCAAGCACGTTCCGCTGACCGACCACGAGCTGTTCGAGATCGAGTCCCTTGCCTGCGACGCCACGCCGGGCCCCTGGGAGCCGCAGGTGGTGCTGGACTACGTCACGGGTGAGAGCGCGCGCGTGGTGGTGCACGGGCAGGCCGACGAAATGCGGTACGTGGTGGAGCGCGAGCACGAGATGGCCGAGGCCGACCAGGCGTACATCGCGGCCATGCACCCCGACCAGGCGCTGCGGCTGGTGCGCGAGATCCGGCGCCTGCGCCGCGTGGAGGAGCGGTACGAGACGCTGTGCGCCGTGCTGCAGCACCTGAACGCGTTCCTGGAGCGTCGCGGGCTGGTGGCGCAGGCGCAGCGCTTCGTGGAGGTGCGCGCGCAGCTGGAGCGCATTCACCCGGACGGCGTCGACGGCGCGGACGCCCCCGGAGCGGCGCGCCGCCAGGCGGCGGCTCAACGGGCTTGATCGAAAGGGGGCGCCGGGCGGCGCCCCCTTTTTGCAGTGTTCACCTTCCGCGGCCGGGCGGCGTACCCGGCGGAATCACACGCGGCATGCAGACCATGGCAGCGCGCCAGATCCGACTTCCGGACCGGTTCTACCTTCCGCGCATCGACGGCAGCGGCCGTGAGGTGCACGACGTGATGCCGTGGGAAGGCGCCGTGAGCTACGCCACCGACGGCGAGCGCGTGGGCATTCAGTACGCCGACGGCCGCGTGGAGTGGCTGGGCGACGCGCCCGCCCAAGACGGCGCCGGGGGCGGGAGCGACAGCTTTGCCGAGGACTTCGAGGGTGTGAACCTGGATGCGCTGGTCGCCGGGCTGCACGCCTACGTGGACCGCCACCCCATCCTCAAGTCCGTCTGGGCGGAGGACCTGCATCAGCTGGATTCCCTGCGCTCGCACCCGCACCCGGATGAGCGGGGTTCCTGACGCGTCTGCGGCGGTCGTTCAATCGAGAGGATGAAGGGGCGGCTCCAACGCGGGGCCGCCCCTTCGCGTCCTCGCCGGCACCTGTCCTGAATCTGCACACTGTCGTGATCCCGAACGCGAAATCCGCCCTTCACGGCCATCCGCCGAAATTCGTAACCAGCCGGACTGCAACGAGATAGCAGATTACGCGCAGCGAGCACCGTGCTTGCCTTTCCTCCGCGCCGAACCTGAACGGAGGAAGCCGCCATGATCGCCACGCCCGGGATGTTCATCGCCACCGCCATGGCCAGGGTGCCGCACGCGCGCCGC
>DATABT010000494.1:0-6753 GCA_036259455.1 Longimicrobium sp.
TGACGACCTCTTTTACGTCAGAGGAAGATGGCTTCGTGCGGACGAGTTTGGTAATTATGCTGCCGGCTATGCAGGCCAGCACGCGTTCGGACGCGCGGGACATACGGTCATGATTCACGGTGGGCGGTCCTTTGCTAGCGAGGACGGCTCAGGCGAGGCACCTGACGATTCCGAAAGTCGGCCGATGATTGATGGGGGCGCACGTCGGGCCGCCTTGGAGCAGAATAATGACGGAACGTTCGTACAATTCAACAATGGAGGTTATCGACGAGGGTATGTTCAGCCTTTGACCAGTCGGGCGGGGTGCAGGTAGTGCCGACTACGATCGCATGGGGCACAAAGGCGGACGGAGGGGCGTACCCTGCGCTGCAGCAAGTCATTCGCAGCGGCGATTCGGCTTGTCTTTTCCACTTTGTCGAGGCTGACCGATGAACGTAGCTACCCTCTTGGCAGTAGTCATCATTCTCCTGCTCGGAGTCGACTGGCGGTACCGACGCCCGAGTATCCGAATCGCTGTGACTCTGCTCACTCTTCTCATGTTGTTGGTTGCGCAGCCAACGCTTTACCGGGCTTTTCGGCGAGCGGCGTTGGCGGCACCTGCAGAGAGAACTGACTCTATCCCATCACGGAAACTTTCGGAGTATGAGACCGGCGTCTACACGATGAAACAGGCTTTCGACGAAGAGATCGAGGACGAGTCGACGCACAGAATGATCGCAGTGGCGGTCCTGGCTTGGCTTGCCGCTTCACCGGTTCTTCAAAGACGCCGCAGTTCGTCGCCGACCCCGGCCATCGCAAATAGAGACGCATAGGCGGTCGCGGCTTGGACACCCCCGATCCCGAGCTGGTCGAGCGGCCGAAGCGTCGGCGCCTCACGGCCGAGTACAAGCTGCGGATACTGCAGGCGGCCGACGCCTGCTCGAAGCCGGGCGAGATCGGCGCGCTGCTGCGCCGCGAGGGGCTCTACACGTGTCCAGTGACATCAAGTTTTACGCAGTTGGGGGACACGAAGATTTACGCAGCCACCCTCCTCGGGAATTCGAGATTCTTCAGGGGACTGCGAGCGAGGCGTAGCCGAGCTCGCAGTCCCCTGAAGAAGGCCCGGATATCCGCACCTGGCACGGCGGCCGCGGTTGCGCTACTCACTTCCTACTCAGTTTGCAACTGCTGGGTGCGTGCGGCCGTTCAGCCGCGCACGTATTCAGGGGCAGAGTGCATGCTCGACCAGGCTTCGGGGCTTCAGCTCGGGATGACGTGGGGTGAGGTCCGCCTTGGCGGTTGAGAGTCGCGAAACCGGGACCGCCGAGATCAGCACCAGCGCTGCCAGGTGCACTACGTCAGCAACGCGCTCTCGCACGTCAGCACGGACGCGTCACGCATTGACCTGGTCACGGGGCTGCGCGATGCCTGGGCGGCGCCCGGCGGATCGACGATAGAAACGGGGATGATGACCGACCTGGACGACCTGATGGACTTTGCCGCGCGCACGGCCCGCGCCGCGGGTGACGTGACGCTGCGCCACTTCGGGCGCGTGGCGGTCGATTTCAAGCACGACGGCAGCGAGGTGACCGCCGCGGACGTGGAGGCCGAGGCGCACGTCCGCGCCGCCATCGCCGAGGTGTGCCCCGAGGACGGCATCCTGGGCGAGGAGGACGTGGAGAAGCCATCCCGCTCCGGCCGCCGCTGGATCATAGACCCCATCGACGGCACCCGCTCGTTCGCGTCCGGCGTGCCGCTGTACTCCGTGCTGCTCACGCTGGAGGATGGCGGCCGGCCGATCCTGGGGTGCGCGCATTTTCCCGGCGTGGCGCACACGCTGGTCGCCGGTGTGGGCGCGGGCGCGTGGGTGGATGGCGTGCGCGTCCGCGCGAGTGACTGCGACGACCTGGCCGCCGCGCGCGTGGTGACCAGCGGCCTGGAGTACTGGCGCGACTACGCGGACGATGGGCAGCGCGCCGGATTCGAGCACCTGCTGCGGTCCACGCGCTTCATCCGCACCTGGGGCGACGGCTTCGGCTATTACCTGGTGGCCACGGGCCGCGCGGAGATCTTTGCCGATCCCATCTGCGGCCAGTACTACGACTACGCGCCCTTCGAGGTGATCATGCCCGAGGCCGGCGCGCGCCTCAGCCGCTTCGACGGCTCGCCCCTCGCGCCGATGTCCAGCGCCATCACCAGCAACGCCCATCTCCACGCCCGCGCCGCCGGCATCCTGCTGGGCCGCTGAAAAGAAACGTTCGCAAAGAGTCAGCAGAGTCCTGGATCGTGCCGCGTAGCCCGGGGGGTCGGCACGAGCAAACTCGGCCTACTCCGTTGACTCCGTGTGAGGCCCAATCGGGTCTTCGTTCGCGTTGACAGGGGACGAAAACGCGTCTACGTTGGGCGCTTCCTCGCCCGAAACGTCCGCTCAACAACAGGATACGCAGTGCTGCTCGGAGCCCACGTCTCCACCGCCGGGGGGTGCCGCAACGCCCCCGCCCGCGGCGCCGAAATCGGCGCCACCGCCATCCAGGTCTTTACCAAGCAGCCCAACCGCTGGGCCGAGGTGCAGCTGGCGGACGACGACTGCCTCGCGTTCCGCCTGGCGCTGGCCGAGCACGGCGTCGCCTACGCAAACGCGCACGACAGCTACCTCATCAACCTGGCCACGCCCGACGCGCTGCTGCTGGACCGCTCCTACGCCGCGTTCGCCGCGGAGCTGCGCCGCGCCAACGAGCTGGGGCTGGACGCGCTGGTCACGCACCCCGGCAACGCCACCGACGGCGACGTGCCGCGCGGGCTGGCGCAGAACGCCGACATGATCGCACGCGCTCTGGAGGAGATGGGCGGATCGTCGATGGTGCTGCTGGAGACCACCGCGGGGTCCGGAAAGGTGCTGGGCTCCCGCTTCGAGCAGCTGGCGGAGATGATCGCGCGCATGGGGCCCGCGGTGCGCGACCGCGTGGGCGTGTGCGTGGACACCTGCCACGTGTACGCCGCCGGGTACGACCTGCGCGGCGACTACGACGGCGTGATCAACGAGCTGGCGGACGTCGTCGGCCTGGACCGCGTGCGCCTGTTCCACCTGAACGATTCGGCGACGCCATTCGCCAGCCGCCGCGATCGCCACGCGCACATCGGCGAAGGCTCGCTGGGCGACGAGCCCTTCCGCCGCCTGATGAACGATCCCCGCTTCGCCGCCGTGCCGATGGTGCTCGAGACGCCCAAGGAGCACCCGGAGAACCCGAAGGACCTCGTCACCCTCGATCGGCAGAACCTCGCACGCCTCCGAGGCTACGTCGCCACGGCATGAGCGGGTGAACGGGAGCGCGCAAGGCACCGTGGTTTCCTGAAGGAGGCGCCGCTCGCAAACTTCTCGTGCGAAGGAGTTTGGCGCCGAGCAGGGGTCTCGCCGGCAGAACCGCGGGCGGGCTCCTGTGCCCCAGAGCCGGCCCCGCAGTCGCGGAAAGGAGAATCCTTCGGTCGCGGCACGGGCGCTGGCGTAAGGGGAACGAATTGATTTCCTGACTCATCCGGCGCAGCGTGCATTCTGTACCATGAAAGTCGCCCACGCCGCGGCTGTCATTTCGAAGGAGGCGCCCGTGTGATCGCTGCCTGTGCACGAATCAGCGGCGCCGACTGAGAAATCTGCTCACCGGTGCTGGTGACCCGTTCTCTCGCTCCGGGCTTGCCAAGAGCTTCTTTCCACTCAGGGAGCGCCCGCAGAGGAATCCCGAGCGAGCAAAGCGGGCGCGGGGGACGATGGGACTTCCTCCGCGCCCTCTCTCTCTCTCTCTCTCTTCCCCCGTGGGACTTCTTTTCAGCGCAGCAGCCGCGACGGGGTGGAGTGGTCGATGAACACGACGCCGTCGAACTCCAGCGGAAAGACGGCGAGCAGGTCGAAGCCGTAGTCGTACGAGGCGTAGCCGATGTGGCGGATGGGGCGCGGCGTCCAGAGCCAGCGCCCGTGGTTGTCCTCCCGCGCGCCGCGCAGGTCCACGATCCACCCCACGCTCCCGGCGGGACGGGGAAGGGCGTGCAGCGCGTGCTCCAGGCTGCCCGACGGCGCGGGGAAGGCCTCGATGGCGGCCATGCGGTAGTCCGTCAGGCCGCGCGTGGCGGTGTAGGCGCCGTCGTACGTCAGCAGGCTGAAGGCGCGGTAGCCGTCGCCGTGCGTGCGGCGCAGGAATGCGCCCATCTGCTGACCTTGGTTGAAGCTGCGCTCGGGGTCGCCGCCCTTGCTTACATGGACGTCGTGCGCCCACACCACGGCGCGCGCGCCGGGTGCCAGTGTCGCCAGCGCCCAGTCTAGGTTGGCGGCCACCACGCTGTCGCGCTCCGGCGAGCTGAGGTGCACGTTGAAGCGCGCCGCCTGCCGCAGCAGATTGGCGTTCTGCGCCGCCCACTCCGCCGCCACCGTGTCCGCCCGCGTCCGTGCCCCCGCCAGCCACGCGCCGCGCCGGCCGCTGATCTCGGTCCACAGCGTCTCCGCCTGCGCGGACCAGCGGGCGCGCGTGCTGTCCGCCACGTGCGGCGTGGCGTACGAGCGCTCCGCGCGGTACTCGCGCGTAAGCGTATCCAGGCGCGGCAGGTACGCGGGCTCCGCGCGCTCCAGGAACGCGCGCAGGGAATCGGCCGGCGTGCGGTGGTCCTGCATGTCGTAGCCGACAAACCGCACCGCCCGGTCCGGGTGCGCCGCGTTCCACCCCCGCGCCCACTCCACCAGCGCCAGCATCTCCTCCGTGTTCCACACGCCGAACAGCGGGCGCAGCGCCTCCGCGGCCGTTCCCGGACCGCCCTGCACGTACCGGTTGGTGCGCTCCACGGCGAGCTGGTTGGCTTCCAGCGCAAAGACGCGGAAGCCGTGCACGCGCACCAGGTACTCCAGCAGCCGGTGCTTCACCTGAAAGAACTCGCGCGTGCCGTGCGTGCTCTCGCCCAGCGCCACGATGCGCGCGCCGCCCACGATCTCCGCGAAGCGCGCAAGGTCGGCGTCGTCGGGCGCGGCGGAAGGCGCATCCACGGTGCGCAGGGGCGAGGCGTGCGCGGCGAGCCATCGCATCCCCGCCGGGTCCGGCGTCGCGGCAACGGGTGGAATCTCGCGGATGGGGGTCCCATCCACCGCCAGCTCCAGGTGATCGAACCACGCCGTCCCCGTCCCCTCCACCGCCGCCGCGACGACGATGGAGTGGATGTCCTCGTCCGTGGGGACGCGGATGGCCAGCTCGTGGCGCGTCCATGCCGGCGGGGCGGAGGGATCGCTCCGCGCGGCGGCGGTGTCCGCCGCGGCGAACGCGCGGTTCTTCCACGCCTCCAGCGTCAGGATCGCCCGCCCGTCCACGTGTTCCGTGCGCATCCACCCGCGCAGCCGCAGCTCGCGCCCGCGCGCGAAGTCCGCCGGCACCTGCAGCATGATGGCCTGCGTGGACGGCGCGCTGTCCGGCACCGCGATGCGCAGGCTGCGGCGCCCGTCGTGGCTCACGGTGCTGTCCACCGCGAAGCCGTCCGCCGGGCGCGCGAACGCCGAGTATCCAGAGACCCATCCCCACGGCCGGGCAGAGTCCGCCGGGCTGATCCGCTCCAGGTCCAGGTTCAGCGGCCGCTGCGCGTGGAGAGGCACGCATGCCAGCAGCGTGGCGAGAAGGGCGATCGGCTGGATCGGTCTGCGCATCCGCATCCCGTGTCGTTCAGTTGAAGTGGTCATCCGCGGCGCCGGCGGCGGACCCGGCCAGCGCGTCGTCCATGGGGATAAAGGGAAGGGTCACCGAGGCCTCCAGCCCGCCGCCCTCCGCGGGCTTCAGCTGCAGCCCCGCGTCGTCGCCGTACAGGTGGCGCAGGCGGCTGCGGATGTTGTTGAGGCCCACGCCGGCGCCGCTGCGCGGGCTGGGCGCGTGCAGGCCGGGACCGTTGTCCGCCACGCGCAGCACCAGCACGTCTTCCTGGCGCGCGGCGGCGATGCGCACGGTGCCCGCGCCCGCCAGGCGGCTGGTTCCGTGGCGGATGGCGTTCTCCACCAGCGGCTGCAGGATCAGGCTGGGAACGGAGCAGGCCAGGAACTCGTCCGGCACGTCGATGCTCACCGTGAGCCGGTCGTGAAAGCGCGCCTGCTCGATCTCCAGGTACGCGCGAAGGAAGTCGATCTCCCGCTCCAGCGGCACCTCCTGCGACCCCGTCTCCGTGGCGTAGCGCAGCAGCAGGCCCAGGCGGACGATCATCCGCTCCGCCGCGGGCGGGTCCACGTGCACCATCTCGCTGATGGTGTGCAGCGTGTTGTACAGAAAGTGGGGCTCCATCTGCATCTTGAGCGCGCGCAGCTCCGCCCGCGCCAGCTCCGTCTCCAGCCTGGAAGACCGCAGCTGGTTCCCCTGCCAGCGGCGGTGGTACTCCAGCCCCGTCGTCACGCTCAGGACCAGCCAGTAGAACATCACCTGCCAGTGAAAGAAGACGGCGAAGTACGTTCTGTACAGCTGCGGCTCGTCCGTCCACACCAGCGACGCGCAGAAGCGCTGCACCGCCACCGCCCACATGGCCATGCCCAGGCTGACGGCGACGTGAAAAAGCAGCGCCCGAACCCGGCGATACCCCACCAGCGGCACGCGCCATCCCGCCCACACCACGAACGGTGTGTAGGCGGCCCACTGCCCGAACGCCACCAGCGTCTCCACCCCGTCCTGCACCGCGTAGAACGGCGTCTGGCGGGAGGAAAAGATGGAGAGCAGGAACGCGCGCGAGTAGAAGAACAGGCACACGCTCGTCCAGACGGCGCCGTTCAGC
>DATABT010000495.1:0-6942 GCA_036259455.1 Longimicrobium sp.
GGGGAGAACTCGACTGCTGTCCGACCCGTCGGAGGGCGGTCGAAGCTCAACCTCCCCCAGGGTTGTTTGGGGGAGGTCGCCAGGCGACGAGCGGGTGGGGGCGGGCGCGGAGCCGGCGATGGCGCACGAGCTTCGCACCCCCGACCGCTCGCGGCTGCTCGCCCGCCTGCTCGCCGTCGCGGGGATGATCGTGGCGCTGCTGCTCGCGGGGCCGGCGATGGCGCAGCGGCCGGGGGAAATCGCGGGGCGGGTGGTGGAGGCGGGGACGGCGGCGCCGGTGGAGGCCGCGTCCGTCGAGGTGCCGGAGCTGGGTGTGCGCGCGTGGACGGACGGCACCGGGCGCTTCCGCTTCCGTGGCGTGGAGCCGGGGACGTACCGCGTCCGCGTCAGCCGCAGCGGATACGCGGCGCGGCAGGTGGCGGCGGAAGTGCGCAACGGTGCGGAGGCGTGGCTGGAAGTGCAGCTGGCGCCCGCCGCCGTCGCCCTGGAGGCGGTGCGGGTGACGGCGGATGCCCCCGTCGCGGAAGGCGGATCGACGGTCTCGCGGGCGGAGATCGAGGCGGGCGGTGCGCGCACGGCGGCGGAGGTGCTGGAGCGCATCCCGGGCGTCGTCATCCATTCCACCGGCGCGACGGGGGCGCGGACGGCCAGCATCCGCGGGAGCACGGCGGACCAGGTGCTGGTGCTGGTGGACGGCGTTCCGCTGAACGATCCCGTCAGCGGCGAGGCGGACCTGGGCGCGGTGCCGGCCCCGTCCATCGACCGCGTCACCGTGCTCCCCGGCGCCCGTTCCGCCCGCTACGGCCCGCGCGCCGCCGCCGGCGTGGTGCTCATCGAGACGCGCGCGGCGGACGTGCGCCGCGCCGCCGAGCTCTCCGCCGGCACGCTGGAGGAGCGCGCGGTACGGGCGGAGTGGGGGATGGGACGCTCGGGATTCGCCGCGCAGGTGGGCGGCGCGGCGCGGCGGATGGAGGGCGCGTTCGATCATCCGCGCTCCGTGGACGACGCCACGATCGTGCGCCGCGAGAACGCGGACCTGGAGGAGTGGAGCGCGTTCGCGGCGCTCGCCGGGCGCGCGGCCGGCGGCGAGCTGCGCCTGCGCGGCGGGTTCGATGCGCTGGACCGCGGCCTGCCCGGAGAAGATCACACACCGTCCACCGCCGCGCGGCAGGAGATGGAGCGTGGGCGCGGCTCGCTCACCTGGCGTCGCACGGGGGACCTCGGCTCGGTGTCGGCGCTGCTCTCCGGCGCGGCGCAGCGGGTGCGGTACGCGGATCCGCTGCCCCCGTTCGGCACGGCGTACGACGACACCACCCGCGTGCGGCAGGCGTCCCTCCGGCTGGAGATGACGCGGATCGCGGCGAGCGGGACCGATGATGCCCCGTCCCGCCATTCCCTGTTCCCTGTTCCCTGGTTCCTGGCTCTCCGCGGATGGGGCGGGGGATTCGAAGCGCGGACGCAGCGGGTGGACGCCGGCGCGGTGGCGGAGACCGCGCCGCGGCTGCGGACGGACGTGGGCGCCTTCGCCCACGCGTCGGGCGAACTCGGGCGCGTCACCCTGGCCGCGGAGGGGCGCATCGACCGCGACGGGGTGACGGACGACGTGTACCCGAGCCGCGCGCTCACGGCGGGGACGACGCTCGGGCCCGTCCGCATCCACCTCGCCAACCGCAGCAGCTACAGCCCGCCCTCGCTGGGCGACCAGTTCTTCCGCGCGGGCGTGGGCGTGGAGCCGAACCCGGACCTGCGCCCGGAGCGCGTGCCGAACGAGTGGGAGGCGGGCGCGGCGCTGTCGGCCATGGTCGGCACGGCGGAGGTGAGCGCGCAGGCCGCGGCGTACACGGGGGACGTGCGGGGGATGATCCTGTGGCTCCCCGACTTCCGCTTCCGCTGGAGCCCGCGGAACGTGGACGTGCTGCGCCGGGGGATCGACGCGCGCGCGGAGGTCCGCCTGCCGCGCGCGGGGCTGCGGCTGAGTGGCGCATGGTCCATGGCGCGGGTGACGTACGACGAGCCGGGCGTGCGCGGGCTGCAGCTGGCGTATCGCCCGCGGTACACGGGGTCGGCCGGGGCGGAGTGGCGGCGCGGCGGATGGCGGGTGGATGCGTTCGCGCGCTACACGGGCGTGCGCTACCCGGCCGCGTCCACCGTGAACGCGCTCCCCGGCTTCTGGAGCACGGACCTGCGCGCCGGCCGCGACTGGCGGGTGGGTGGATGGACGATGACGGCCGCGGTGGACGTGGACCGCGCGCTGGACGAGAAGGATTCGCTGATCGCCGGATTTCCCGAGCCCGGACGCCGCGTCCGGCTCGACGTGCGCGTGGCGCGCACCACACAGAACGAGAGACTGGACTGATGCCGAACCGCCATTTCCGCCGGCTTGCCGCGCTGGCCGCGCTTGCCCTTCCGCTCGCCGTCGCCGCGTGCGAGGGTGACGGCCCCAACGAGCCGAAGATCGCCGAACGGCTGGTGCTCACGGTGAACAGCGTGGAGCGGTCGCTCTCGCTCATTCCCGTAGGAGGCGGGGACGGGACGGCGTCGCGCTCCGTGGGGCTGGGCGCGCAGGGCTCGCCCGTGGGCGTGTCGGCGCGCGGCGCATACGCGGTGGTGCCGCTGGGCACCTATCCCTTCGCCGCCGTGGTGAACCTGCGCACGGGGCAGCTGGAGGACCGCGTGGCGCTCCCCGCCAACTCCGGCGCCACCGGATCGGACTTCATCAACGACAGCATCGCCGTGGTGGCCAACTCCGGCCGCAATACGGTGACGCCCATCAACGTCTTCCGCGGCACGGCCGGCGCGGAGGTGTCCGTCGGCACCTATCCCGCCGCGGTGATCAGCGACGGCGCGCGCGTCTACGTGCTGAACGGCAACCTGGTGAACTTCACCCCCGCCGGCCCCGGCTCGGTGACGGTGCTGGACGGGCAGCTGCGGGTGATCCGCACGGTGCAGCTCACGGGGATCAACCCGTCGGCGGCCGCCATCACCGGCAACCGGCTGTACGTGCTGAACAGCGGCACGTTCGGCGGCAACAACGGCTCGCTCTCCGTCGTCAACCTGCAGACGCTGTCGGAGGAGTCGCACCACACCGGCTTTGGCGAGTTCCCCTCGTCCATCGACGCGTCCCCGACCGGCGAGCTGTTCGTGGGGATCTACGGCACCGGCATCGTGGTCTGGAACCCCCAGACGCGCACCTTCCGCGTGCCTCTGGACGACGCCATCCAGCCGGGCAACTCGGGGATCGTGTCGGGCCTCGGCTTCGGGCCGCAGGGGCGCCTGCACACGGCCGACGCGGGCGCCTGCCTGACGCCGGGCGTGGTCTACCGCCTGAGCTCCGACGGCGGCACGCTGGAGCGCACGGTGGGCGTCGGCATCTGCCCGTTCGGAATCGCCTTCGCCGACGTGCCGGAGGAGGACTGAGCGGGTGAACGGGCCCGTAGCTGCGTCATCCTGGCCCCCAGCATCCCGAGGGAGCGCCCGCGCATAACCCGAAGAAGCACAAACGTTTGCGGCGCGACCGAAGGACCTTCTTTCCGAACCTCGGGGCCGGCCTCAGCACGCTGGAGCCGGCCCCCGGTTTTGCAGCAAGGTCCTTCGGCCGGCGCGCAGGGTGATGGTCGAAGGCAGAGTTTGGTGCGGCGCCTTCCTCAGGATGACGTGATTCGGGTGCTCTGCGCAGGCAGACGAGATCGCCGTCTCCGACGCCGCAGGGCGGATGCGCGATGGGCCGGCTCCGCGCCTGAGCGGCTGAAGCCGCCGCAACGACCGCGGAAAGCCCCGCAAACTGCGCGGGGCTTCAACGGCGCGAGCGCCGCTCCGGTGCACCGGGGCGGCGTTCTGCACGAGGCGGCCGCGCAGGTGGACATCACGCTCCCTTTGCCGCGATTTCACTCGCCACGGCTGGAGGGTGGCCGCATCGTCGTCGGCTCCGCGTGGCCTGATCCGTTCAGCGTCCCAGCGTGTACGTGCCCAGCAGGCTGCGGCAGGCCAGGTGGTCGCCGTCGCCGGCGGCGCCCAGCTCGGCGAAGGAGCCTTCGCCGCGGGCGTGCGCGTGCAGGGTGAGCTGCACGGAGACCAGCGCGGGTTGCCCCTCCGTGAACGGCATGGCCCGGATGCCGGGGCCGCACGGCACCTGCTCCCACTCCATCCGCACGCACTCGTTCACGTTGGCGCCCCCGCGCTCCCACACCGCGTGCCCCGCGCCCGGCGGGTCCGCGCGGCTGGACGCCTTCCATCCCCCCTGCCAGTGGTGCAGGGTGAAGCGGACGGCCACGTGCGCGCGCTTGGAGGTCCAGAAGTCGTGCGCCGCCTGGGCGATGTACAGGCCCCGGAACGCGACGACCGGGCGGAACGTGTACCAGCCGGAGCGCGGCGGCGTCCAGGCAAAGTGCCAGAACTCCGTCTCCCACGCCTGCTCCGCGCCGCTGCCGAACCATCCGTTGCCGCTCCCCCGCGCCGACGCGGCGCCGCGGAAGGTCTGGCCGCTGTCCAGGCGAATGGGGTGCGGGCAGCGCAGGTGGTCGCTGCCGGGAATCCAGTCCCGCTCGTCAGCCAGGCCCAACCCGTCCAGCGAAGGCGCCGGCGCGGAGGTGGCCTGGCGCATGGCCATGCGCGCCGCCGCGTCCTCGCCCGCCAGCATGCGGTGGAACGCGGCGATGCCGCCCACGTCCAGCCCCAGCGACCGGTAGTGCATCTCCGCGCGCGCGGCCTTGGCCAGCGCGGCGGCCTGCGCCTGGTTGTGCGTGGCCAGCGCCTGCGCCTGCTCCAGCGCCGCCGCGGCGCGCAGCTCCGCGTCCAGCCGGTATATCAAACCATCCCCGTCCGGCGCGCGCGCCGCCCGGGGCCTGTCCTTCAACGTGCTCATCATTCTATCCCTCACGGTCGCGGGTCCCGCGGCGGACCGGGATCTTCCATCCGCCTCCGGGCACTCGCGCGGGGGCGGTTCAGGCGCGGGGTAAACGAAGCGCCGGCCCGTTCTTGCGACGAGTCGGCGCGATGCCGCGCGGCCGGGTCGCGCTCGGGATTCGCGCGTCCGGCGCAGGCGCAACGGGCACCCCGCGTGCCGCGGACCCGGTAACGGTTCCACCGAGGGCGGAGTGCGCCTAAACCCCCGTTATCCGGAGGTTTGGATGAATATGCAGCGCCCGGGAACTTTTCACGATGCCGCGGGGACAGTGGCGCACGTGGGACACACGGGGACACGCGAGGGACAGCGGCCAACCCCAAGCGTCACACCGAGATGCCGGCGGTGGTCGACTGCTCCGTGTCGCCCCCTTGCACGGTCGCGGGGGAGCGCGAGAAAGGCGGGGCAGATCCTGGTCGGCACGGGATGAGATGCTGCTTGCGATCCGGGGGCGCTCGCCGCATACCTTTGCGCATCCACATCCATTTCACTCAAACGGGGATGGCCGGCATGGTCGGCGAGTTTCGCAAGTTCGTCGCGCGGGGGAACGTGATGGACCTGGCGGTGGGCATCATCATCGGCGCGGCGTTCGCCACGGTGGTCAAGTCGTTCGTGGACGACGTGCTGATGCCGCCCATCGGCCTGGCGACGGGCGGCGTGGACTTCAGCGAGCTCTACTTCAACCTGGGCCGCGGCGACTTCGCGTCCCGGGCGGCGGCGGTGGAGGCGGGCGCGCCCATCGTGAGCTACGGGCTGTTCATCAACAACGTCATCACCTTTCTGATCACCGCGTTCGCCGTCTTTCTGCTCGTGCGCAGCTACACGCGCCTGCGCGAGCGCGGCGTGCCGCCCGCGCCGCCGACGCCGGCGGAAAAGGACTGTCCCTTCTGCCGCTCGCGCATCCACGTGGACGCCGTCCGCTGCCCCGCCTGCACCTCCGAGTTGCCCGTCGTGGCGGCGTCGGTCTGAGCCCGCGAGGGTGTTGAAGAATCTCTCGCCGGCGCCCTCCGTGTCCTGCCTGTGAGGCGGGTGCTTTTCAGGATCGTCCCCACGCGCGCAGGCCGGCCCCGGAGCGCGTCCGGAGCCGGCCTCGTCATCCATCGTCATCCGCCCGGATGCGTCCACCCGGGCGAAAGCAGGCTCAGAAGACCAGCGTCGCCACGCCCGGGCACCCCGGCGTGCCCGCGGGCGGCGAGGTCACCTGCTGCTGCACCGGGCCGGACTGGATGAGCACCTGCGAACTGGGCGGCACCTGCAGCTGCACCACGCCCACGCCGTCCGTCCACCCCTGCGTGAAGCCCGCGTAGCTGACGCCCGTTGCGCCCACCCACTCGTTGGGCCGCGGCGTCACCTTGTCCAGCCGCAGCACCCGCACGGCGATGCAGACGGGGCGGAAGGGCACGTCCACGTTGCGGCGCGGCGCCAGCGTGGGGACGGTGGCCGTCTGCGAGGTGGGCGTCACCCTGACGGTCCCCTCTTCCACCCACACCCCCGTCTGCGGATCGAAGGTCCAGAGCGGCCGCGTGGGCGCCGTGGCGCCGCCGCGCAGGGGAAAGTCGATGGTGGCCTGCTGCCCCGGGGCCAGTTCCACGCGCTGCCCCTGCGAGTTGCGCACGTCCACGCTCAGCATGCCGAACGAGACGATCGGCGTCTGCGCGCCCGAGAAGGTGCGGCCGGTGAAGTCGCCCGGTGCGGTGCTGAACTGCGCGGCGTCGTTGGTGTCGATGTACGTCGCGCGCACGGTCACCGGCTCGGACGGCGCCACTCCGGCGAAGGCGTTGGCGGGGATGACCACCTGCCCGCCGCCCGCGATGGGCACGGTGCCGCCCGCGCCCGCGGGGATCACCACCGGCGGCGCCAGCGGCTGAATGCGGATGGGGCGCGTGAGCTCCACCCCGGCACGCACCTCGAAGATCGCGAAGGTGCCGTCGTACCCCGCCGCCTCCACGCTCACCGCCAGGCGGCTGGTGGCGGGAAGGCCGCTCAGCCTGAACGTGCCCGCGGCGTCCGTCACCGTCTGCGCGCCGTCCGGCGTGCGCACG
>DATABT010000496.1:0-1873 GCA_036259455.1 Longimicrobium sp.
CCCGGGCGACGTGCTGGTGGCCATCAGCACCAGCGGCAACTCGCCCAACGTGCTGCTGGCCGCAGAGGCCGCCAACGCGCGCGGCGCGCTGACCGTCGCCCTCACGGGCCGCGACGGCGGGCGGCTGGCCGAGATCTGCGGCGAGAGCCTGGTGGTGCCCGCGCAGGCCACGGAGCGCATCCAGGAGGGGCACATCACCCTCATCCACCTGATCTGCGAGCTGGTGGAGCGCACGCTGTTCCCGGACGCGCTCCCCGCCTGAACCCGTCATCGTCCGCAACGCAAACCGCGCATCCGTCCCATGTATCGCATTCTCCTTCTCGCCGCCACGCTCGCGGTGTCGCTTTCCGCCTGCGGCCGCGACCTCACGCCGGAGCAGAAGCAGGCGCGCCGCACGGCCCGGCTGGACGCCTGCATCGCCGAGGCGCTGAGCATCAACGCCCGCACCCGCCTGGCCACGCTGGACAGCCTGCTGGCGCAGAGCCAGGCGCGGGGCAGCGTGCCCGCGCTGGTGAGCGCGCCGCACAAGTTCGCGCAGGTGTACGCCACGTTCGCGGACCTGAAGGCCCACGAGACGGCGTACCGCGACAGCGCGTACAACGCCACCAGCAAGGAAGACTCCACGCGCTACGAGGAGATGGCCGCCAGCTTTCGCGTAAACCGCCCGTCGCCCGAAAGCCTGGAGGAGAACGTGATCCGCGACTACGGGCGCGATTTCCTGGCCTCGCGCGCCAACCCCGACCACGGCTGCAACCACCTGGTGCGCGAAGAGGAGAAGGAGAAGGACGAGGCGTGACCGGCGCATGATGGGTGGCGCGCGTGCAGACCGCCGCCGCGGTACCCGGAGGCGGCGTCGGTGCAGTTGAAGCCCCGCGCGGTTTGCGGGGCTTTCCGCTTTTTCAGCCGCGGATTCATCCGCCACGTCTCGTTGCCAGTCACCGCGAGGCGGGGCTCCTCCCTCCGTCCACGCCATCGGAGCCGGGATCGTCTCCCCCGCCTTGCCCCATCCACCGCCGCCGCCGCATTCTGTAACGGAAGCGCGGGACAGCGGATGCACACGCCGAACGGAGGTTCAGGTACATGCCCGTCGTACACCTTCTCGGCACGGGCGCGGGGGCCAGCGGCCCGGAGCGCACCACCACCATGCTGGCGTTCGAGAGCGGCGGGCGCAGCGTGGTGGTGGACTGCGGCGGCGACGTCATCCAGCGGCTGATGGCGGCGGGCGTGGACCCGGCGGGGATCGAGGCCTTCATCGTCACCCACGAGCACCCGGACCACGTGAGCGGCTTCGCGCTGTTCATGGAAAAGATCTGGCTGCTCGGGCGGCGTCATCCCATCCCCGTCTACGGCATCCGTCCGGCGCTGGACCAGGCGCGCCGCGTGTGGGAGGCATTCGACACCAGCGGGTGGAAGGACGTGCCGGAGATCCAGTGGAACGAGGTGCGCCACGAAGCGGGGGCGCCCGTCCTCGCCAACGAACGCTGGCGCATCACCGCCGCGCCGGGAATCCACGGGGTGCCGGTGATCGGCATTCGCGTGGAGGACGCGCAGGGCACCGGCATCTGCGCGTACTCGTGCGACACGGCCAAGTCGCCGGAGATCACGGAGCTGGCGCGCGGCGCGGACCTGCTGGTGCACGAGGCGACGGGGACCACGCAGGGCGGGCACACCACGTACGTGCAGGCCGCGGAGGTGGGGCGGGACGCGGGGGCGCGGCGGATGGCGCTCGTCCACCTGCCGCCCGGCGTGACGGACGCCGACATTCGCGAGGCACAGACGATGTACTCGAACATGCGGCTGGGGGAGGATGGAGACCGCTATGAATTCTGATCTCGTTCGCCCGCGCGCGCTCGCGGCGGCGCTGGCGCTGCTG
>DATABT010000497.1:0-2354 GCA_036259455.1 Longimicrobium sp.
CTCGCGAAACGGGGCTTCAACCGCTCGCGTGGGCGGCGCCCGTGCGCGAAGCGCCCATGGTGTTGAAGCCCCTCCGGGCGAGCTCCGCGAGCCCAGGGCGGGGCTTGTGGCCGTTCTACCCCCGGGTTCAACCCGGGGTGTTCGGGGCGAGACCGTCAGTTACTCCACCTCGTCGATCGAGCGCGGCCAGTCCTCCTTGAGCAGCCGCGACATCGCGCGG
Organism: Longimicrobium sp.; assembly: GCA_036259455.1. Taxonomy (GTDB): domain Bacteria; phylum Gemmatimonadota; class Gemmatimonadetes; order Longimicrobiales; family Longimicrobiaceae; genus Longimicrobium. The sequence goes on from DATABT010000497.1 coordinate 221, forward strand.
TCGGCGAGGCGGCGGCCGCCGGTCTGGCAGCGCGCGCAGTAGTTGGTCTCGTTTTCCGCGTAGACGATGCGCTGCACGGGCGCGCCGCAGACGGGGCACGGCTCGTTGTATCGCCCGTGCACCGCCATCCCGGGCTGGAACGCCTTGATCCTGTCCGGGAACCCGTCGCCCGCGTCCGCGCGCAGGCGGTCGATCCACAGGCGCAGCGTGTCGCGCGTGGCGGCGTAGAGGCGCGCGTGCTCGTCGTCGTCCAGCCTGTCCGTCAGCTTGAGCGGCGAGAGGCGGGCCGCGTGCAGGATCTCGTCCGAGTACGCGTTGCCGATGCCGCTGAACAGGCGCGGATCCGTGAGCGCGCGCTTGACCGTGTGCCGCTCGCGGGTCAGCGCCGCGCGAAACTGCTCCGGCGTGGCATCGAACACCTCCAGTCCGCCACGATCGAACGCCGCGAGTCCATTCTCACCGCGCACCAGGTGGATGGACGCGCGGCGCCTGCTTCCCTGCTCCGTGAGCGCCAGCGTGCCGTGCTCGAAGTCCAACGCGGCGAGGCCGATCTTTCCCGGCACCTTCGCGCCCGCGGCGAGCCAGCGGAACCGCCCCGCGATCATCAGGTGGACGACGATGAACCGCTCGCCCTGCAGCGCGACGACGACGCGCTTTCCCATCCGCCGCACACTGGTGACCCGCGCCCCGGCCAGCTCCGCGGGACGCGGATCGACCGTGCGCAGCACGAACGGGTTTGCGATGCGGATCCCCTTCAGCACGTGGCCGGCGATCCGCTTCTCCAGCGCCTCCAGGTAGAGCTCGACGTCGGGAAGCTCGGGCATGGGAGGAGAGATGGAAGAGCAAGCGCCCGCCCCGAACCGGGAGCGGGCGCACGAGCTCAGAGGTGCGGTCCGCGAAGGTGGACCTTGCGAATTTCCAGCGGCGAACTCATTCGCTCCTGGAGGCGGGCCGCGCGATCAATCCTGCCGATCCGCCGCGACTCCATCACTCCATGGCGTCAGACCCCCGCCGCCACCGCCTCGACGGCCACCGGCTCGGCGACCCGCTGGCCGGCCAGGAACTGCTCCGCCAGCTCCACGTGCTCGGTCGTGCCGATGTACAGCGGCGTGCGCTGGTGAAGCGATTCGGGCATGATGTCGTTGATGCGCCGCACGCCGTCCGTGGCGCGGCCGCCCGCCTGCTCGGCGATCATGGCCAGCGGCGCCGCCTCGTACAGCAGCCGCAGCTTGCCGTTGCGGTTCTTGTGGTCGGCCGGGTACATGAAGAAGCCGCCGTACAGCAGGTTGCGGTGAAAGTCCGCCACCAGCGACCCGATGTACCGCGCGCTGAACGGCCTGGGAATGGTGCCGTCCATCCCCTTGAGGTAATCCACCAGCGCCTGCTGCTCCGGCACCCACTTGCCGTAGTTGCCCTCGTTTACGCTGTAGATGCGCTGCCCCTTCTCCGGGATGCGGATGTTGGGGTGCGAGAGCAGGAACTCGCCGATGGACGGCTCCAGCGTAAAGCCGTGCACGCCGTTGCCCGTGGTGTAGACCAGCATGGTGGACGAGCCGTAGACCACGTAGCCCGCCGCGACCTGCCTGGAGCCGGGCTGCAGGCAATCCTCCTGGCACCCGCGCGGGTGGTCGCTGATCTTGCGGTGGATGCTGAAGATCGTACCCACCGACACGTTCGCCTCAATGTTCGACGAGCCGTCCAGCGGGTCGAAGAGCACGCAGTACTTGCCCGTGGGAAAGCGCTCGGGAATGGGGATGAAGTCCTCCACCTCCTCCGACGCCATTCCGCACAGGTGGCCCGTGTGGTCCAGCGCCTTGAAGATCACCTCGTGGGCGAACTCGTCCAGCTTCTTCACCTCCTCGCCCTGCACGTTCACCTCGCCGGTGTACCCCAGGATGTCGTTGAGGCCGGCGCGGCGGACCTCCTTGGCGATCATCTTGGCCGAGAAGGCGATGTCGTACAGGATGCTGGAGAACGCGCCCGTGGCTTCCGGAAACTCGCGCTCCGCCTCGATGATGTGGCGCTCGATGGTGATGACGCCCTTGCTCACGGCTGCCTCGGCGTTGGGATGATCCGGGCGCGCGCCCCGGGGGGCGCGCTTTCCAGTTTGTTCAGTGTCTTGCCAATGGCGGCG
>DATABT010000498.1:0-1934 GCA_036259455.1 Longimicrobium sp.
GCGAGGTCCGTCGAGGGGGCGCGGCACCTGCCCGGGCGAGTAGATTTCTCAGTCGGCGCCACGGGTTCCTGCACCGGCAGCAATCACGCGGCGCCTCCTTCGAAATGACAGCCGCGGCGCGAGCGACTTTCATCCCACAGGCTGCGCGCAGCGCCGAATGACTCAGGATGACTCAGTACAATGGCGGGCTCTCGGCGCTACGGCGCATCGAAGGGGCTGGTGGTGCGCTGGAAGACGTACGCCTGCACGGACGACCTTTCAGCGGGCGCGATCTCCGTCAGCACCAGCTGGCCGCCCTCCAGGCGCAGGCCGTGCTCGCCGCCAAACCGATCGAGGGACGCCTCCTGGCTCCATCCGCCGTCGTGCTTCCACGTCATCCCCACCAGGGCACGCAGTGACAGCCGCTCGCCCTGTACGCCCCAGTCGCCGCTGGTGGACGACCATACGACCATCCCGTCCCGCGAACGCCCCCGCGCCCCGAAGCCCACCCGCGTCCACACGTAGCGACCATCCGACGTCAGCTCCAGCCGGTCCTCCACGCGTGTCGCGGCCTCTACCTCCGGGCGCTCGTGCACGGAAAGCCAGGTGCCGGTGATGGACGCGGGTGTGGTGAGCCCGTCGTCGCCGCAGCCGGCGAGCAGCATGGCCAGCGTGGCGAACGCCATGCGGACGAGCACGGGGATGCGAAGCTTGTTCATCGGTAAAACGGGGAATGCGCGTCTCGGGCAGGACCTGCGCCCACAGAACGTGTACCGGCGTGGCATCGTGACCGTTCCATCCCCCGGTCGCGACATGGAATTGCCTGGCGCGGCGCACTGATCCACGGGCGGTCCGGACCGTGCCACGGGACCCCCGCTCCTTTTCGCCCTGCCCTCCGCGGCCGGGCATCGTCCACGCAAGGAGAGGCGGCGCAGATGTTCCTTCACGACAAGCGGCTGCAGTACCACGCCAGGCCCGACCGCCCCGATCCCCTGTTCGCCAGGAAGCTGCAGGAGCCGCTGGGAGGACAGTGGGGCGAGATCAGTGTCTTCATGACCTACCTGTTCCAGGGATGGAATTGCCGCGGTCCCGGAAAGTACCGCGACATGCTGCTGGACATCGGCACCGAAGAGTTGGGGCACGTGGAGATGCTGGCCACCATGATCGCCCGGCTGCTGGAGGGCGCGCCGCTCAAGGCGCAGGAGGACGCGGCGAAGATTCCCGTCGTCGGCGCCGTGATGGGGGGCAACGACACGCGTGACATCATCGCCGCCGCCATGAACCCGCAGCACCTGATCGTGACCGGCGGGGGTGCGGCGCCCAACGACAGCGTGGGCTTTCCGTGGACGGCGCGGTACACAATCGCCAGCGGCAACCTGCTGGCGGACTTTCGCTTCAACGTGACGGCGGAATCGCAGGGGCGGCTGCAGGTGGCGCGGCTGTACGCGCAGACGGAGGACCATGGGGTGCGCGACATGCTCAAGTTCCTGCTGGCGCGAGACACCATGCACCAGAACCAGTGGATCGCCGCCATCGCGGAGCTGGAGCGTGACGGGCTTGAGACCACGCCCGCGCCCAGCAGCTTTCCGCTGGACGAGGAGATGCGCTCCGTGGCGTACCAGTTCTGGAACAACTCGGCGGGCACGGAGAGCGCCGACGGCGCGTGGGCCAGCGGCCCCACGCCGGACGGCAAGGGCTCGTTCGAGTACGTGGAAAACCCGGTGCCCATGAGCGAAGAGCCGGAGCTTGGCCCGGGCGACCCGCGCCTGCACGGCACGCCGCCCATGCCCGTTCCACCCGTCGCCGGCTGAGGAAGTGCGTCGGCGGAGGTGACGAGAGAAAGAAAGAGGACGCGGAGGGGGCCGATGCCTCCTCCGCGTCCTTATAGTTATTCCGGAGTTATCCACGGGCTGCGAGGAGAGTCCCTCCACGTGTTGCTCCCCGCAGCAGCGTGT
>DATABT010000499.1:0-4674 GCA_036259455.1 Longimicrobium sp.
CTTGTAGAAGGCGATCCATTGATCCAGCTGGCCCTGCTCCATGCTCACCGCCACGTGGTCCACCTCGACGAATCCCACGGGCGTCGTGCGCGGCGCGTTGGCGATGGGCTCGAACCCGGGGAACAGCGCGTCGGCAAAGCCCTGCCGCTCCACCAGCGAGTGCACCGTGTCGCCAGGCGCGCCGATGGTGGCGCGAACCACGCGGCCCCGGTCGTCTTCGTGCACGTGCGGCTCGGCCACGGGGCGCGCGCCCCGCTTGACCGCCGTCTCGAACGCGCCCACCACGTCCTCCACGCGGAACGCCACGTCCTTCACCCCGTCCCCGTGCAGCGCTGCGTGGCGGGTGATCGGCGAGTCCGGCTCCAGGCCGCTGGTGAGCACCAGGCGGATGTCGCCCTGCTCCATCACCACCGACAGCCGGTCGCGAACCCCCGTCTCCAGTCCGGCGCGCGCGACGGGACGAAAGCCGAACATGGTGCGGTAGAAGTGCGCGGCCTGGTAGGCGTTGCCCACGTACAGCTCCACGTGGTCAATGCCGTCCAGCCGCAGCGCGCTCTGGATGGCGGGCACCTGGACGACGTCACTCTCGATGGTGGCCATTGCGGTTGCTCTCCCGGGGTGTGGGGTTCGGGCGGGGCGCGGCCGGCGCCCGGGCGAGGATGGCCCCGGGCGGCGGTATAGAGCTACACAACACGTCCGCTAGAGTATGTGCCGCGTGGCGCGTGATCGCCAGCAGACTCCGCGACGTGTGCGAGCCCTCCTGGGCGACTACTGCCACCCTTTTCAGACTGAAGTCACAATAGCCTTCCACTTTCCACCACGTCAAGAACAATCGTGGCCGAGCCCCGTAGAACAGGAGGGTCATGACCAGGAAATGGATGAGCTAAAATGCGGAATATGAAAGAACGAAGTGCATTTGCTTGCGCCAAAATCCTCACTCTCGATTTGCAAGAATCACCGATCTTCATGGGGGCAATAAAGGCTTTCTCGACTCATCATGCCATTTCCTCGAGTCCGCTGTCCTCTCCGGGCGCGGGAATTCAACGCAGAGTACGCAGGGAACGGAAGGAATACGCTGAGAAGGACGTGATTCTCCTCTGCGCTCGTTTCTACTCCACGCACTCCGCGTTGAATGTCCTATTCCGTTCTGCACAGAAGACCGGAGGAATCGGCATCATTACTGCTGCGACCAATAAGCGGTCACCGAACCTTTGGAGCCGCGGCGCGGACGGATCAGTTTGCATCAAACGGCCGGGTCCTGGCGGTACGCGTCCGCCTGCGAGGCGGAGTGTCCTCCACCAATCGCGTCGCATACGGGTAGTTGCGTGGTTTTTACCAGGGCCGGTCCTCCTGGGGAGTGGGGAGATCGGGTCCCGCCTGGAGCACCAGCGGGCTGCGCGAGCGCCGCAGAATCGGCATGCCCGACTTGGCGGTGGACGCGGGCGTGCTGGCCAGCAGCTGGGTGATCTCCACCGAGGAGGTGGAGGACGAGGTGCCCCCGGGCGTGCACCGCCTGCTGCGGTTCAGCGTTACGCTGCCCACCTGTCGGCAACGCCGGGCTTCAGCGCGCAGGTGCCAGCGGATATGTGCAGACTCCCGGGTACACACCGCCGCCGACATGCTGTTCCGCTTCTACGTACACACCCCAGGGAAGTCTCGCTCCGTCATCGACCGTAAGACCGAAGTGAAGAATGCGATCTCTCGACTCTGCTCCCTGCGATCCATGGGTACCACCAACGTGTGAATGGCCATGATACAGAGTGGCCGACCAGCTTCCCCCGATATACGCGGCGTCGCGGCCTCGACGAGCAGCGAGATCGACTCCACCGCCAAACGCCACACCACACGAAAGGTCTACCCCCGCACCCTTGCCCCAGATGGTGCCCGCTGGCAGGAACACGTAGCTCGGCCAATCGAGCTGGTTCCCATCCGGGCCATACCCATGGTCGATGAAGAACGGCCTCGCATCCAGTCCCGCGTTTGCGGCTTGCCCCATACCGAGTACTTGCCTGAAGAAGGCTGTAATCGTCCGGCGCGAAAGACGATCGCTGGATGAATTCTCGGGCGCCGCGATCAGCCACCGAAACAGTTCCTGAATGGTCAGGCCGTGAGCAAGCACCTGGTGACGGTTGACCACGTAATCACCGAGATCGCTGGCCCGGCTCGGAAGGCGCGCCTTGATGAAAGCTTCGAACTCCACCGAGGAGAGGACTCCGAACCGCACCGCGGCCAGTGCCGCACGGCCTTCCTGGGCGCGCGTGGCAATCGACTGTGCACGTTCACTGGGCCGGACGCCAAGAACGGCGTCCGCAAGCCGGGCTCCGAAAACAAAGGCCCGTTCATGTGCTTTCGTACTCGCGGCGCGCGCGAGGACTTCCAGGAACGGGCGGTCCGGCAAGTCGGTGTGAGGGTCGATCGTATCGTGAGTGTCCGTCACCTGCAATGCGAGAACACGCTCATGGCAGGGGCGGAATCGCGTCACAGTCTCTTCCACGACCTCCAGGTGTGGCTCGATGTTCAATGACGGAAGCTCACCGAGACACTCGGCGATGCAATCGATGCACTGCCCACGCACGTCGAGAGTGACCATGCATGAATCGGAAACGATCGTGCGCACGATCTCTCGAACGGCGATCTCACCAATCGCCGTGCCGGCCTTCTCACGGCACACGCGTCCGAGAAAGTCGACCAGCCGGTGGCGCCAACGCTGCTTTTCAGTATTCAGCCATGATGTCAGATGGATATCCGATCTCAGGATTTGACCGAGATTCAACAGGATGCCGGGCCCGTCCGTCCGCGAGTTCACCGCGTCGTAAAGCAGGTCGAGAATCACCTCCCGCACGTCGGAAAGGTCGGTCTCGGCGGCCAGCCAGTTCATTCCAAAGCCATTGATGCCGTACAGAAGGTCCGGCATCTCTGATTCATGAAGGAACGGATTCGCACCGCCGCGCAGCCCGGACGCAAGCGCTTCGAGCCGTTTCGTGATCGCAGCGGAATCCCTGGTCGGTGCTTCGTCCATTGTTGTTCAGCCGCAAATGGCGATAAGCCGGTTCAGGTCGGCGGCCAGGTCATTCGGCCGTGAGCGTACAATGGCCTGGCGCTCGGATGCTTGAAGCAGGCGACCCGCCCTGCCGGACGAGCCGGAGCAAGCGGGCCCCATTTCCCCCCAGGACCAGTTCCCACCGGCCCCTATCTTCGAATCCGTGCGAACGTCTTCGCTTTGTCCATCACATCGACCACCTTCCGGTTGAAGGTGAGATCACTGAGCTGCGGAGAATCGGTAGCAAATCGCGAGTACATGTCGAACAGGCATCGCGCAAGCATGTCGTCGGGCAGCTTCGCGACCCGTTGTTGCTCCATCGACCCATCCGTATGGTGACCGGAGTACTCCATGATCACGCTGGTGTGGTCGTCTCCCGTGACCGGCAGGAACGCTTCGATGTGTTCAGTGTTTGGAAAGCGCAGCTTCAACACCCGCGTGCGTGTGAGCGCATCGAGAGATGAGATGAGGACTGCAATGCACTGATCCAGTTCCAGAACAAGGATGCCGACTCCCATGTTCCGGACGACCTGGCACACCTCGGTCTCCATCTCCCGATAGTGCATGTGCCGCACTTCGGCGCGAAGAACCCGGTATCGCGACGCCTCGGTGAGGTGCAGGGCCGTGGCGATCTGATGTGGCAGCTCGACGTCCATGACGGATTCCGGCCTCGAGCGCCCAGCCAGCGTTGGAGTGATCCGCGGCTTCGACATTTCGAATTCCAGGTAGTGGGGCTGCTGTCCTACCTGTCGGATCTTGTCCTTGCAACCGGCGACGGAGCGACTGTACAGATACGGATTGATCACGGCGATGCTGGCGCCCGTCCGATCGGCGATACGCCGCATCTCATCAACGTCAGCGGTGTTCGCGGCGCAGGGCTTCTCGACGATGATCCGCCGGAATCCGGCCTCGGTCGCGGCGCGCAGAGCTGATGCGTGATCGTGGGCGGGCGTGCAGATATGCACGATCGTACTCTCCGGATCGACGCCTGTGAGATCCGCGAGCGAGGTCGCGCAGCTTATCCCTCGTGGGTCGTATCCATAGTCGTATTCGAGACGATGTAGCGCGCGTCTGGTTCCCGCTTCCACGGTGTCGACAAGACCGACGACAGCCCCGAAGGGTGAAGCTGCGGCGCTGTCATGGCGAATTTTCTCCAGGACGGGAATGTGCAGACCCAACCCTGCTCGTCCCAGGCCGACAACCACTGCGCCCAGGCCTCGAGCAGGCATGGTCACATTCGAGATATGGCTCAGGTTGGCCGGCAGCAGCCGGGCCGAGGTCGCCAGGTCAGCCATTCGTTGCTCCCTTCGGGGGTCAGGCGCAGAGTTGTCCGTAGTTCCTTTTCCGGCCCCGCTGGGGCTACGGCGTTCTTCCTGAGCCCGGGTTTGGAGGGCGGTGCCGCGGCGATGGTGAGGGAGCGCCGCTCCATCCATTTCCGGTTCCGCTCGATTGCCAGCCCTGAGGCGAGCCTGACCAGGCTGGCGTCGTCGGGAACGATCCTCACCACGCGTGCGGCGGCTTCTTTCTTTTCCCGGACCTGGTATCAGCCGCGGAGGCAGCGGCAGGACGTGTAGGCGCCGACATTCGGACTCGGATCCCGGGCGGGCGGTTGGCACGGGTGCGTCCGGATCCCG
>DATABT010000500.1:0-11799 GCA_036259455.1 Longimicrobium sp.
CACGCAGTGGTACACGCTCACCGTGCAGCGCAAGGACGAGTCGGGGCGGTGGATGCCGCTTACGAAGCGACTGTATGGCCAGGGGAGCGGCGGGCGGCGCACGCTGGACCTGCTCCTGCCGCTGATCGCCGCCGTCAGCGCACGCCTGGCCTCCGCCGACCGCGGGGCGCCGCGGCTGGTGGGCTTCGACGAGGCGTTCGCCGGCGTGGACGACCGCAACGCGGCGGAGATCTACGCGCTGCTGACGGAGCTGGAGTTCTGCTGGATCATGGCGACGGAGAAGGCCACCGCGCTGGGCGCCGAGGTGCGCGGCTCCGCGACGTACGAGATGCTGACGGACGGCGTGACGGTTGCCCCCACGCTCAGCCTGTGGGACGGCGTGCGCCGCTACGAGTTCATCGGGGACGAGCTGATCGGGATGGAGACGACAGAGGGAATAGGGAATAGGGAATAGAGAATAGGGAATAGCGCGAATCCATGGAACTGGACATGCACCCTGACCTACGGCGGGACCTGCTGACGCTGCTGCGCAACAAGCACTTCGCGCGGCTGCTGGAGGAACTGCACGCCTCGCTCGTCCGCAACGGCGAGCCGAAGGGGCGCGTGAGCATCCAGTCGCGCGACGAGGCGGACGCGCTGCAGGACCTGGTCGGCAAGTGGATCGAGCCGGGGCGGACGATCAGCGTGCGTGACATCGACCAGCGCCTGCGCGAGCAGAGCGCCTTCCACTGCTCGCTGGCCGAGGCGATCGAGCTGCACCGCGGCGCGCCCATCGTCCGCCCGAAGGAGGAGCGCGAGCGGCGGATCGCCAGCCGCGAGCGCGCCGTCCGCCGCTGCTTCGAGCTGCTGCCGTCGCTCGGCATCTTGCCGGAGGCGTACAGCCGCGTGATCGGCTGGATGCACGCCGCGGAATCCGAGCTGCGCGCGGACGCCACGCGCTGGGGCGAGCAGGCGCTGCTGGACGGCATCCGTGCCGTCGCGCTGGCCTTCCATCGCCTTTCCCCGCCCGGCAGCCCGCCCGTCTACCTGGCGGAGCTGGCCAACGAGGTGACGGGCGACGCGCACGGGCTGGACGCGGGCCGTCCGGCGCACGCGCTGCTCATCCGGGCGCTGGCCTTCACCTTTCCCGAAACCGCCGCGCGCGAGGACCGCGGCTCCGCCGCGTGGAAGCTGAACCTGCTCTCCGCGGCGGGTATCGCGCGCGACCCCATCTCCGTGCGCGTGGACACCTTCGGCCTGGACGGCGACACGCCGTACCTGCGGGAGTTGCGGCGGGAGGGGATCGACCGGCCGTTTACGCTCAACACGCTGGGCGAGATCGGCGGCGATGTGCGGGCTTGGCGCGGCGTGGCGTTCGTGGTGGAGAACCCGACGGTGCTGGCGGCGCTTATCAAGCACGTGCGCCAGTGGGTGCCGGATCTGCATCCCACGCTCATCTGCACCAACGGCAACCTGAACCTGGCGGACAAGGCGCTGCTGGACGCGCTGGTGCAGCGCGGCGCGCACCTGTTCTACGGCGGCGACTTCGACGCGAAGGGGCTGGAGATCGCTGCCCAGGTGCTGGCGCGCTACCCCGGCGCCGCCAGCCCCTGGCGCATGACCGTGGAGGACTACCGCGACGCGCTGCGCACCGAGGGCCGCGCGCTGGAGCCCGGCGCCGTGGACCGCGCCGCGCGCACCTTCCCCGCCCTCGCCGCCGAGATCGCCTCCCGCGGCCAGGGCGCCCACCAGGAGGGCCTGCTTCCCGCCCTGAAGGCGGACCTCAGCCGGTTCGTGCTGGAGGGGGTTACGCCGCCGCGGCCGGGTGATTTGCCAGGCAACCCGTCGGAATCCGCGATCCTGACGACGTAGCTACCAGTCGGGCGGTCAGACGTAGTTGCCGAGTTGGAGTCGATCAGTCCCACGAAGCGCGCTCGACGTCGACGTGACGGGCAGCATCGATCCGGACCAGAGTTCCTTTCCGAGACCCTGAAGCTCCAGGATCGAGAGCGGTTCCTGCCGGCCAAGCGCCTCCGTAAGAGTGTGTTTAAGAATCAGTCTAACGGCTTGATTTCCTGAGGGAGGCGCCGCGCCGAACCCGCTGCCATGCAAGCACCTTAGCGCCGACCGAAGGATCTCGCCTGCAGAACCGCGGAGCCAGCTTCCGTGCTCCGAAGCTGGCCCCACGGTGGAGGAGAGGAGATCCTTCGGTCGCGCGCAACCGGTTGGGTATCTTCGGCTTTGCCGTGTGCGCTCCCTCAGGAAATCAAGCGCTTTCGTCAGGAACTCGGAATCTTTAAACACACTCTAAGAAGGTGCGTCACCTCCTGCGCAACCGACCGATGCTGCGCCTCGGCGCGTGCCTTGAGCGCTTCATAGAGCGGATCAGGCAGGTTCTTGATGTTCAACGTTGTCATTCGGCCTGCTTTTTCCTCCAATCTGGAGGAATCCCCACGCGCATCAAAGGGGCGTTCAGCGCAGGCTCCGATCTTGCCGCCATGCGTCTGGCAGCGCACCCGGTTGCCCGCGTGCGCTGCAAGCGACGGGACGATGGCGAGTCGTCAGCGTTTCTCACCCTCCGCGCGGGCGCGCCCACCGCATCCCAGGATTTTGATGATCTTCCCACGCTCGCTGCGCCTGGCCGGCCTGCTATGCCTTCTCGCCGCGTGCGGCGGCGACCGACCGACGGCGGGCGCCGCGCCGGGTTCGCAGGCCAGCGAAACGCCTCAGGCCGACAGCAGTTCCGAGACGGCTCCGCCACTGGCCGGCGAACCGCGGGTTCCGGCGTTCGTCGCAGGTGAAGGGCCCCCAAGGGATTCGGCGGCGGCGGGCGATCCTACGACCGGCATCCGCAGCGTCTACACCACCCTGGCAGAAGCGGAGTGCCGCCTGGTGGAGCGAGACGAGGAAACGGGGGCCACCTCGTCGCGCTGTCCCGGAGCCGCCGGATACGCGCTCCTGGTGCACGATTACGACGCGAGGATGACGGTCGACGTTGTCGCGCCGGACGGCCGTACGCACCGGCTGCGGTACTCGGGCGTGATCACCAGCGCCTTCTCCAGCCTGGGTCCCCGCGCCGAGTGGCGGATGCGCAACGGGGATCCCATCGCGCTCATTGTCCGAGTGAACGCGTTCGAGGACCCGGAAAGTCCGGACCGGGCCACCTCCTATCTCGCCGTCGCGAAGATTACCTCTCGCGAGGTCTGCGTCACCGACCGCATCCCGCCGATGGCCCACGCCAACGAGGCGGCGCGGCAAGCCGCGGACCGGTCCGCATCGCGAGCCTGCATGCGGGATCTGGCCGGGCAAAGGTGAGGGAAGCCGTCGAGCACCGCTGCACGCCGATGACAGACGCACACGGCGGCCGCGGGAGCACACGCCCGCGGCGGCCCCGGTCTACTTCCGCCGGTTGCGCTTGCGGGCCTGCTTTTCCGCCTTGTGCCGCTCCTTCGCCTTCTTGTCCGCCTTGCCGCGCGGCCGGGAGGGCGACACCGGCGACGGAAGGGCGCGACTCGCCATCCGCGACAGCCACGGAGGAGGAGGCGCCGGCGTCACCCGCTCCGGCAGCAGGCTCAGGTCCACCATCACGTCTTGCCAGTCGCCGCGGACGGTTTCGTCGACGGCGTGGGCGTCGAACGCTGCCTCCATCAGCGGCGCGGCTTCCGACGCGCCCAGCTCGACAAGGTAGTCGATCAGAAAGCCGTTCAGCGTCTCGTCCTGCTCGGGCCACTTGATGAGCTGGTCGATCAGCAGCCCCACGGCACGTTCGCGCAGGGCGAAATGCCACCGGCCGATTTCGTGGAGAGCCGCGGCGGCCGCCACGCGGGTGAAGAGGGCCGCGGACGGATCGGCAAGCAGGGCCCGCACCGGCTCCACGGCCGCCTCGCCGATCATCCCCAGCACCCGCGGCAGGTCTTCGCGGGCGGTGTCGTGCTCGTACCGCACCAGCAACTGCACCAGCGGCGCCGCGGCCTGTGGTGCGCGCAGCAGCCCCAGGGCGCGCCACGCGTGCAGCGGGGCGTACACGCGCGCTTCGTCCGGGGGCGCCCGGTTCAGTTCCGGATCGGTGGCCATCCGCAGCAGCTCGGGGACGTGCCGCGCCGTAATGCCCATCCCCGTGTAGTCGTGCCAGGCACGCTGATGCAGGCCCGTGTCACCGAGCGTCAGCAGACGGTCGAGCGGCGGCGGATATCCCGCTCCTCCGGGTGTTGACTCTGTACCCATGCGCGCGAATATCGCGCGCCCTCCGGCGGTCCGCAACCGATCCTAAACGAACGGAGATGGGCCGGACCGGCATCGAAGTCGGCCCGGCCCGCCTGCGTTCGCCCTGCGCCGGACGATCAGTTCCGGAAGAGGTAGCTGAGCTTGAGGAACAGGCCGTCCGCGCGCGGGGCCAGGCCGTCGAAGCGGAACGCCTCGTCGTCCGTGACCTCGCGGCCGTAGCCCAGGAACGCCGCCGTGCCCGGTGTGGGCCGCCAGCTCAGCAGCAGGTCCAGCCGCAGCGGGTTGAGCTGCGGGGCGTTCCACGCGGGGCGGTTGCCGCGCCGCACGCGGAAGGGCTCGCCCTCGCGCAGGTACGGCCGGCCGGCCGGAGTCCGCAGCACGTCTACCTCCTCCACCGCGTACTGCGCCAGGGCGCGGACGGCGAACGCGCGGGTGATCTGGTACTCGGTGCGCAGCCGCGGCACCAGCGCGCGGGAGTAGCGCGAATCGTCGCGGGAGCGGTACAGCAGCACGCGGCGCAGGCTGGCATCCACCCGCAACGCCGCCGTGGGCCGCAGCGCGACCGCTGCTTCCAGCGCCCATTCCCGCCCGCGCGTCCCTTCCGCGAAGATCGGCACGGCGCCGGCCTCCGCCTCGACCGACAGGTCCATCCACTTGAAGTACGACGACTCCAGCCCGATGGACACGCCGTTCAGGCCGCCCATCCGCGCGTCCGGCCCCACGAGCGCGTCGCCCGTGTGCACCCCGCCGTCCCCGTCGGGCAGCGAGTAGCCGGCGTAGTCCGCCGGGTCCAGCGTGTAGAAGCCGCGCGAGACGCCCACCTCCACCTCGTGGTTGCCGCGCAGCTCCGCCGACAGATCCAGTCTCAGCTCACCCTCCACGCCCCCGCCTCCGCGCCAGAAATCCCGGCCCGTGTAAAGAAGGTCGCCGCCCTGCACAAAGTCCAGCTCCTGCACCAGGGCACCGGGCGCGCCGTACCACGAGACGCGGTTGCCGCCGGAAAGCTCGGTGAACCCCGTCCGCCGCACGAACCCCGTCTCCGTCACGAAATCCGCCGGCACGTCGCGCAGCGTGACGAGGTAGCCCCAGTAGCGCGCGGTCCGATCGAAGTACACCTGGGCGATGTGCGCCGCGCGCTCGTCCAGGGCCACGGGCACGCGGGCGCCGGGCGCACCGGCGGAGTCGGTACCGGCCTGGTCCGGCCCCCACGCGCGTGTCCAGCTGCCGCCGATCTGCCCGCCGGCCATGTAGACCTGGCCAAAACGGATGCGCGCATCCGCCGCGGCCACGTGGTTGAAGGCACCTCCCACCACGCGGCTGGTGGCCAGCACGCCCAGCGTGGAGCCCGCGCCCACGTCGCGCCGCAACCGGGCGATCTGCACCAGGGCGCGCGCGGGCTGCGGCGCGTGCCGGGCGGGGTTGTCGCGCGGCGCGTCGTCCACGGCGCCCAGCCAGGCCAGGTTCAGCGCGCCCACCTTGCCCGTGACGCGCGCGCCCGCCGCGGGCGCCACGATGGACCGCGTGTAGACCAGCGCCTCCGGCGTGGAGAACAGGTCCGCGCCCTCCAGAAAGAACGGGCGCTTCTCCTGCAGCGACAGGGCGAAGCGCTCGTTCACCGTGATCTGGTCCGCGTCCGCCTCGACCGTGCTGAAGTCGGGGTTGATCGTGGCGTCGAGCGTGAGCTCGCTGGTGATGCCGTACTTGAGGTTCACCCCCACGTCCGGCTCCGTGGGCCCGCGGCTGAACCCATCCGCGTCCGTGGTACCCTCGCGGCGCGCCGTGAAGGTGGGATTCACCTCCACCGGCCGGCCCGGCCGCAGCCCCTGGATGCCGGACAGCACGCCGCTGGACGCGAGCTCCGCCGGCTGGTTGCGCGACCGCGGGGCCCAGCTTTCCTCGGCGCCGGCGGAGGGGATCACGCGGATCACGTTCAGCCCCCACGTCTGGGTGGCGCCGGACGGGAACTTGACGGAGCGCAGGGGGATGCGGATCTCCACCTCGTATCCCTCGCCGGTGAGCCGACCGCGGGAATCGAAGACGAAGTCGGGGCTGAACCTGAACCCGGCGCCGTCCGCGAAGGTGCCGTCCTGCTGGATGCCGAGCGGGTTTACGAACAGCGCGAAGGCGCGGCGCCGGTCGTGAAATGTGTCCAGCAGGATGCGGACGTGGTCGTCGGCCGTGATCTGGTCGCGCTCCGCCAGGGTGCTGCGGATGCGCGACGGGTTCGACGCGTGCGCCCGGATGCCGATGAACAGCTCGCGCGGCGTGTAGAAGACGAGGATTTCCGTCCGCTCCCGCGCGGGAATTCCCTCCGCGGGGGTGGATTGCGTAAAGCCCGTGAGCACGGCGGCGCCGCGCCACACCTCCTCGTCCAGCCGCCCGTCCACGCGGACGCGGGGGTCATCGACGCGCGGGATGCGGGCGTCCAGCTGGCCGCGCGCGCCATCGTAGACGGCGGGCGCGGGAACCGTGTCGGCGAAAAGCGGACAGGCCGGCGCGCAGGCGAGGGCGCCGGCCATCAACAGAAAGTTCATTCGATGCGAGGTTCAGGACCGCCGCAAAGATATCCGTTCGCCCGCGCCCGTGCGACCCCCGCCGGAGCCGCCGGCATCTGCCGGCTCACGGGGCAGTCCGCCCGCCTGGCCGGCCGAAGCACACGCCGCCGAGCCGGCGCGGCGGCGGCTCTTGGCGGAGGAGAGGGACGCCCAGGAACAGCGGAATCGGGACGCACTCTCGCACTCTCGGCGGCATGGCGGGCTGATCGCCCCTGGTTCTACGGCGAGCCGGGGACGGGATGGAGCCGGCCGGGGCGTTGCCGTCGCGGCGCGCGGGCCGTACCCTGAGCGTGACCGGCGCCACGCCCAACCGGATGCACCCCGCGCGAACGCATGAAGTTCATCCCTGCCCAGCTTGCCGCGTACCTGCAGATCGGGACCGCCCGCCGCAACCTTAGGGCGCTGCGCGGCTACCTGGTGGTGATGATGGCGATGATCACCGCGTACAGCATCGCCTTTCACCTGCTGATGGCGGCGGAGGGCCAGCGGCACTCGTGGGTCACGGGGTTCTACTGGACCCTCACGGTGATGAGCACGCTGGGCTTCGGCGACATCACCTTCCAGAGCGACGCCGGACGCGCCTTCAGCATGCTGGTGCTGCTGTCGGGGGTGGTGTTTCTGCTCATCGTCCTACCCTTCGCCTTCATCCAGCTCTTCTTCGCCCCCTGGCTGGAGGCGCGGCAGGCCGCCCGCACCCCCCGCCGCGTACCGCAGGACACCGCGGGGCACGTGATTCTTACCCACTACGACCCCATCGCCATCTCGCTCACCCAGCGGCTGGCGTACCACGGGCGCCTGTACTGGGTGATCGAGCCGGACGTGAAGACGGCCATGGACCTGCACGACGCCGGCGTGCGCGTGGTGGTGGGCGACCGCGACAAGGTCGAGACCTTTCAGGCAATGCGGGCGGACCGCGCCGCCCTGATCGTGGCCACGGGCGACGACTACGTGAACACCAACACCGTGTTCACCGCGCGGGAGGTGGCGCCGGAGGTGCCGGTGGTGTCCATCGTCCGCTCGGCGGACTCGATGGACATCCTGGAGCTGGCCGGCAGCTCGCACGTGCTGCACGTGCCGGAGATGCTGGGCCGCGCGCTGGCCCGGCGCACCATGGGCGGCGACGTGCGCGCCAGCCTCATCGGCCGCTTTGGAGAGCTGATGATTGCCGAGGCGCCGGTCACGGGCACGCCGCTCATGGGCAGGCGCCTGGCGGACAGCCGCCTGCGCGAGGCCACCGGCCTTACCGTGGTGGGGGTGTGGGAGCGCGGCCGATTCGAGCCGGCCACGCCCGACACGGTGCTGGGTCCCAGCACCGCCCTGGTGCTGGCGGGGACGGAGGCGCAGCTGGCCGCCTTCTCGGAGCTGATGGTGATCTACGGCGACCCGGAGGCACCCGTGATCATTCTGGGCGGAGGGCGGGTGGGGCGCGGCGTGGCCGCCGCGCTCGACGAGCGCGAGGTGGCGTGGCGCATCGTGGAGCAGAACCCGGCCATGCTCCGCGACGACCCGCGCTGGGTGGCGGGCTCCGCGGCCGACCGGGCCGTGCTGGACCGCGCGGGGATCGCCACGGCCGCCGGCGCCGTGGTCACCACCAACGACGATGCCACCAACATCTACCTTACGCTGTACGTGCGGCGGCTGCGGCCGGACATCCAGATCGTGAGCCGCGCCACCCTGGAACGCAACGTGGCCACGCTGCACCGCGCGGGCGCGGATTTCGTGATGTCGTACGCCAGCATGGGGGCCAACGCCATCTACAACGTGCTGGAGAAGGGGGACGTGGTGATGCTGGCGGAGGGGCTGGACGTCTTTCGCCATGCCCTGCCGCCCTCGCTGGTGGGCCGCCCCCTGGCGGCGACGGGGATCCGCGAGTCCACGGGGTGCAGCGTGGTGGCGCTGGAGGCGGGGGGCGAGGTGATGATCAACCCGCCGCCGGAGACGACGCTCCCCGCGGGCGCCGAGCTCATCCTCATCGGCACCACCGAGGCGGAGCGCCAGTTCGTGAAGACGTTCGCGCACTAGCGGCCGCGTTGGATCGATGAGGCGACATCGGCGGTCCGGACGGAAATCCGCGCTGCTGATCCTCTTCAGCCCGGCCGCACGTGCAGGGTGCTTCGGAAGCGACGGGCGTCCCGCACTCCTGCAGACAGAACGGCCCCGGCGCATCTCGTGCCGGGGCCGCTTTTATCGTTCCGCCTTCACCCTGGAGCCAGCCGGAGCCGCGGGAGCACACTCCGTGAACTCCGTTGACTCCGTGTGAGGCCCTCCCTTCCCCGCCCTGCGTCTCGAACCGGGGGATGGCCAGGCAGACGTCGTGGCCGCCGAAGCCGAAGGAGTTGCCGAGCGCCAGGCGCACCGGGCGCGATCAACCCCGCCGTCCCGTAGTTCAGGTCGCAACCGGGGGTCCGGCCTCTCGTAGTCGAGGGGCGCCCCGTCTTCACAAGCGATGCCCCCACCGTCATCGACGGAAACACTTGTACATCCGCGAGCCCCGGAAAATTTTCCCGATTTGTTTTGCGGAACGTCCGGAATCGAAAGCTTCATCCCCAGATCACCAAATCAGTTAGGCCAAAGAGTAGCGATCCTTTTATGTCACAGGGCACACAACATGCGCTGCCCGTTCGCGCCGCCGTCCGGCGGCTGCAAGCCCACTCTTTCTCGGGGGGGTCTCAATGAAGCGTCTCGTACTCAACCTCGCCGCACTCGCCGTGATCCTCGGCGGAGGAAGCTACCTGGCTTCCACGGCGAACGCCCAGGACTCCATCCAGGCAACATGCGGCACCTGCAGCGGCCTCTGCTGCGGCTACGATGACAACGGCCGCTGCTGGGCGCGCGACGTCAACTGCCCGCCGCCGATCGAGACCTGAGCAACCGAGCCGGGGCGGGGGGGAATCATCCCTCCCGCCGACCCTCAGCACCTCCACGTGCTCATGAACCTAGCGGCTCTCCGCAGCGTGCACTGGCTGCCGGCTCTGTCCATCGGGAGCGCTCTGCTGCTGGCGGCATGCCGTGACGGCACGGAACGCGATCCTCACCGCAACGGGCAGCAAGCGCTGGAATCAGCACCCGCCCTCCAGCTCACGCGGCTCGCCGCGAGCCCGGAGAACCTGGATCTCACCACCGTCACCGGACTGGAAGTGGACTCTCGGCGGCAGATCTACGTCGCGGATTTCCCGTCGCTGCGAATCATCGTTCTCTCCGAAAGCGGAGACCCCGTGCGAACGCTGGGACGCCGGGGGTCGGGCCCCGGCGAGTTCCAGTTCATCCGCAGCCTGCAGCTTCTGGCGGCAGACAGCCTGCTCGTTTTTGATGAGGGACAGAACCGCGTCAGCATCTTTCCTCCCGGCTCGGACTCTGCCGCCTACGGCCTGAACCTGGCCGCCACTACCGGCCGCGGCCCACCGTACCAGCTCCACCGGCTGCCGGGAGATGGCGGTTTCATCGCCGCGTACACGCGGCCTTTTCGGCCATCGGATGATCCACGGGACGACGAGGGGCGCGACGAGATCCTGCGCCTGCTCCACCCGGATGGCCGCATCCGGCGCGATTCGGTCCTCCGGTTTCCCGCGGAAAACTACCTGGTGGCGCGCGAGGCCGGGCAGGTGGCGGTGACGTTGAGCCCTTTCGGCCGGCGGAGCGTCTTTGATGTAGGCCGGGACGGGAAAGTCTATCACGGGTCGGGCGACAGTTCCATGGTCTCCGTCTTCTCGCCGGAAGGGAGCAGGCTGGCGGGGTTCCGGGTACCGGAACTTCCCGATCCGGTAACCCGCAAGCAGGTAGAGGCCCTGGCGGCGGCCCTGGGCCAGCCGTTCGACCGCGTCGTGCGCGCGAACGTTCCGCAAAGGTGGGGTAGCTTTCAGCGCCTGATGGTGGATGACCGAACGGTATGGGTGGAACAGGGCGGGCCGCAGCGCCGGCTCGTGGCGTTCGACAACGGCGGCCGCGTCACGGGAGTTGCCGCCTTGCCCCGTGGTTTCGAACCGCGGCTCGTCCGCTACGGACGGCTGTACGGGGTGCAGAAGGACGCGGACGGCGTTCCGCGGGTCGTCGTCTACGGGTTTCAGGCACCCTCCACCACTTCTTCTTGAACGACGCCGGTTCAGCAGAACGTTGCGGGGACGGAAGCGGAGCTCCGGTTTCACCCGGGAACGCCACCCTCACCTCCAGCAAGCGAGCGGATTGTGAACGAGCGCATATCGAATCTGTTCACCGGCGTGTTGACCGTGTGCGCGGTGGTGGTCACGGGAATGGTGGTACGCCGTGAGTTCTTCGGCCCCTCGGCCCAACCCGCTCCCGTCGTGGAGGTGACGGTCGAGAACTGGGAGAGCTTCGCCGCATCGGGGGGTGCGCTGGGCACCGCAGGCGCGCCCGTCCGCATTGTGGAGTTCTCGGATTTCCAGTGTCCCTACTGCGCCGAAGTCTCCACTTCCCTGCGCAGGCTTCGTGACCGGTATCCGGGTCGCGTATCCGTGGTGTATCGTCACTATCCGCTGGAAAGCATTCATCCGCACGCCTTTGCCGCGGCCGTGGCTGTGGAGTGCGCGGGTGAACAGGGCCGCTTCGAAGCGTTCCATGACGCGCTCTTCGCGGTGCAGGACTCCATCGGCCTGCGCCCCTGGAGTGCATACGCCGCCGAAGCCGCGGTGCCCGACGTCGCGGCGCTGGTCCGCTGCGTGGAGGACGAGCGCTTTGCCGCGAGGGTGCGAGCGGACATGGACGAAGCACGGCGGGCCGGTGTGGTCGCGACTCCGGCCTTTATCTTCAACGGGAAGATGGTGGACGGCACCGCCGGTGCGGCGCTGGTGGAGAGATGGGTAGAGGAAAGGCTGTCCCAGCGCTGACGCGCCACAGTGGCCACGAACGCCCCCCCTGTGGCCACAGGGACGCATCGGGCGAAACGCATGCTCCCCGCGCAGTGCACTCGGTCCCGGCCTGACCTGAGCAAAGGCCCCGACGCAACTCGCGCCGGGGCCGTTCGTCCGTGCAGCCTATTCCCTATTCCCTATTCCCTATTCCCTATTCCCTATTCCCTATTCACTAT
>DATABT010000501.1:0-9164 GCA_036259455.1 Longimicrobium sp.
CGCGCGGGCAATGACCGGATGCCCGCGCGCCGGGATGTCAGCCTTGGCTGGTGGCGAAGGCAGCCAAGTTAGGCCACGTGGAGGGGGGTGTCAAGTAAACGCATGAGAGACAATCTCATACGTGCCATCCGCCCTCCACGCCCTGTCCCGGTATCGATGGTGTGCCCCATGGACTCGCACCATCCGTTCCCCTCGCGCGGCCCGAACGCAAGTCGTTTCTCCGTAGACGTTTCGATGGATTCGTCCCGGTGGAGCATCATCCGCGGGCCGGTGCAGGATGCACGATCCATTGCAGAATCTGCATCCGTAGCAGATGCGCATCAGACGCGAAGCGGGCCCTGTCCCGAAACGGAGGACCCATCTCCGCTGCTCCGTTGCTCCGCGACGTCAATCCCGCTCGTCCGCGACGACCTCGAAGTGGCCGATGTCCGGCGGCATCGCGAGGAGCATCTCCTCGTCTTGGGGATAGTACCGCGCCGCGTGGACGTCGGCGCCCGCAAAGGCGCGAATGTCGTCCATCGAGTCCCAGAACGAGGTGAAGACGAACTCCGCGCGATCCGCCGCCACGCGCCGCTGGATCATCACCCCGCGGTTTCCCGGCCTGGCGCGGCAGTCGGCCAGGCCGGTGCGGCGCAGGTAATCGAGGTAGCGGTCCGCGTCCGCCGCGCGGGTTTCGCCGCGCCACACGCGCGCGATCATGCCTCGCGCTCCCGCAGGCGCCGCGCGGGCGCGTTGCGCACGGGCGTCGCCGGCGCGGGCGGCTGCGACGGCGCCTGCGCGTGCGTGCCACGGACGATCAGCACCACCGCCAGGACGATGGCCGCGCCCGCCGCAAGCATCCGCGGCGTCAGCGCCTCGTCCGCGAGCGCCCAGCCGAGCAGCACGGCCACGAACGGGTTGACGTACGCGTAGCTGCCGGCGCGGCTGGGCCCCTCCGTCTCCACGAGCCAGATGAACGCGGTAAAGGCGATCACGGAGCCGAAGACGATCAGGTACAGCAGCGAGGCGATCGCGATCGGCGTAAAGTCCTCCGGCCGCACGCGCGCCGTCTCGCCGATGGCGGTGGAGGCGATCAGCAGCACCATTCCGCCCATCGCCAGCGGCATTCCCGCGCCGTACAGCGGCGACGCGGGGCGGCGTTCGCCGGTGAACCAGAGCGATCCCCCCGCCCATCCGGCGGCCGCCAGCAGCAGCACCGCCGCGCCCAGCGGGTCGATGCCGCCCTCGCCGCCGCCCAGCGTCAGCATGGCCACGCCGACCAGCCCGATGCCGATTCCCAGCGCGGCGCGGCGCGACGGAGCGCGGCCGCCGGGAAGCATCCACGCGATCAGCACCACCCAGAAGTGCTCGGTGGCGATCATCAGCGCCGCCGGGCCGCTGGCCACGCGCTGCTCCGCCCAGAAGAGCCCGCCGTGGCCGATCAGGAAGTAGAGCACGCCGGCCAGCACGGCCGCCGCCCACTGCGCGCGGGTGGGCGGCCGGTCGCCGCGCAGGCGCGCCCACGCCAGCAGGATGGCGCCCGCCGCCAGCGAGCGCAGCGCCACCATCAGGAACGGCGGCACCGTGGCCACGGCCCAGCGGATGGCGATGTACGTGGATCCCCAGATGAACCACGTGGATGCGTACGCGCCCACCCGCAGCGCGCTCGCCCGGCTCACCGGGCCCCCCACAGGCCCAGGGGCGCCAGCGCCGCGTCCGCGGAATCCTCCGCGTCAAAGGTGAAGCGCGGGCGCGGCAGGTGGCCGACCGCGGCGCCCTGGTCCGCCGGCGGCGTGCGTCCGCCCTGCACGTACCAGGTCAGCCGATGGAGGTACACGTGCAGCAGGTTGAACGACCGCGCGGGATCGGGCGCGGGTGACGCGAAGTGAAGGCCGCGCGAGCGCAGGTCCTGGATGGCGAGTTGAACCGCTTCGTCGGGGTGCATCGTCGTCCTCCCCTCATCCGTGTTTCACCACCAAATGGCGTTTTGATGGTTAGGGGAGGAGGATAAGGGTGGACAACTAACCTGTCAAGAGCCATTCTACGGGTTAGATGACCCATGCCTTCGGCTGATGATGAGCATCGAAAATCCCCTCGCGACGCTGAAGCTGCTCGGCGGACGGCTGAGCCTGGACTTCGTGAACACCGTCGACACGCACGAGCCGCGCGTCGACGAAAAGCTGAACGCGTACGCCGACCTGGTCTGGTGGTCGATGCGCGCCGGTTCGATGGACGAAGCCGCCGCGGCGCCGCTCTTCGCCCGCGCCGAAGCCGATCCCGCGCGCGCCGCGGAGGTGTTCGCGCGCGCGATGGAGCTGCGCGAGGCGCTCTACCGCGTGTTCGTCGCCACCAGGGCAGGGGAGACGCCGGAGGCTGCGGACGTGGCGGTGCTGAACCGCGAACTATCCCACGCGCTGTCCTGGCTGCGCGTGCGCGTGGAAGATGGAGGGGCCGCGTGGGGATGGGCGGGCGGCGCGGAGCTGGACCGCGTGTTGTGGCCGGTGGTGCGGGATGCGGCGGAGCTGCTGGTTTCGGGCGATCTGGCGCGGGTGGGCAGGTGCTGCGGCGACAATTGCGACTGGCTGTACCTGGACACCAGCCGCAACCGCAGCCGCCGCTGGTGCGACATGCAGTCGTGCGGCAACCGCGCCAAGGCCCGCCGCCACTACCGCCGCGCCAGGGGCGGGGCAGGGGCATGACAAACGCAAGCACCCCGACAACGACGTTGCCGGCGTGCTGAACGCAGCGAAGCGCACGAAGCGGGGTTGAAGTTGAAGCCCCGCCGGGCGAGCTCCGCGAGCCCAGGGCGGGGCTTATGGCAGTCATAGCCCCGGGCTTCAGCCCGGGGTGTGGTGGCGAACGAAAAGAGGCCCGGCATCCGCGCCGGCCTCCTCCGCACCTTCGTACCTCGTACCGTCGTCGTACCGACACCGCCCTCACGCCGCAGCCGTGACCTCCGGCCGCGGGAAGAGGATCGCGCCGGCGACGGGATTCCAGCCGGACACGTCCAGCGTCGCCAGGTCGTCCAGCGCGGGCATCGCCTGGCCCGAGCCCAGCCGCTCCCACAGCTCCGCCATCTTCACCGGCATGAACGGCGAAAGCAGCACCGCGGCCGCCGCCAGGTACCGCACCATCGTCGCCAGCACCCCATCCAGCTCGTCCGCGCGGGCGGGATCCTTTGCGATGGCCCACGGCTGCTTCTCCGCCACCAGCGCGTTGGCGATGCGCACCACCTCGTACGCCGCCCCCGCGCCGTCGTGCAGCAGAAAGGCGTCCATCGCCGCGCGATAGGCATCCACCGCGCCCGCGATCTCCTGGTCCGCCTCCACCGGCGACGCGGGGACCACGCCGCCGCGGAACCTGGCCAGCATGGACGTCGCACGGCTGGCCAGGTTCCCCAGCCCGTTGGCCAGCTCCGACGTGTAGCGCTCCGTGAACCGCTCCCAGCTGAAGTTGCCGTCGTTGTCCCACGGCACCTCGCGAAGCAGGAAGTAGCGGAACGCGTCGGGGCCGAAGCGGTCGATGGCTTCGCCCAGGTCCAGCCCCACGCCCGACGACTTGCTGAAGCGCTCGCCGCCCAGCAGCACGAAGCCGTGGCCCCAGACGCGCTCCGGCAGCGGCAGCCCGGCGGACTGCAGCATGGCCGGCCAGATGATGGCGTGCAGGCGGGTGATGTCCTTGCCCACCACGTGCAGCTGCGCCGGCCACCACGTCTCCCAGCCGCCGTCCGGGAAGCCCGTGTCCGTCAGGTAGTTGGGGAGCGCGTCGAACCACACCCACGTCCCCTGCTCCACTCCGTCCGACGTGGGCCGCGGGAAGGGGATGGCCCAGGAGAGCCGCGCGCGGGTGACGGAGATGTCTTCCAGCCCGCTGTCCATCAGCGCCAGCAGCTCGTTGCGCCGCGACTCGGGAAGGATGAAGTCCGGGTGCGCCTGGAAGTGCGCGCGCAGAAAGTCCTGGTAGCGCGTCAGGCGAAAGAACCAGTTGCGCTCCTCCGTCCACTGCAGCTCGCGGGTGGGATGCAGGACGCAGCGGCCGTCCTGGATCTCGTTCTCGCGCTTGAACAGCTCGCATCCCACGCAGTACCACCCCTCGTACGACTTCTCGTAGAAGTCGTCGGGGTTGCGCTCGAAGATGCGCTCGATGAGCGCCTTCACGCCCCGCTTGTGGTGCTCCTGCGTGGTACGCACCCAGCGGTCGTTGCTGACGTTCAGGCGCTTCCAGAACCCCTCGAAGCGCGCCGCCAGCTCGTCCACCAGCTCCTGCGGGTGGATGCCGCGCGCCGCCGCCGCCTGGGCCACCTTCTGCCCGTGCTCGTCCATCCCCATGCAGAAGCGGACGTCCTGGCCCAGGAGCCGGTGGTACCGGGCGATGGCGTCCGCGCCGATCTTTTCGTACGCGTGCCCCTGGTGCGGGTCGCCGTTGGCGTAGTCGATGGCGGTGGTGAGATAGAAGCGGCGGCTCACTCGGGTCTCGGCTCCGGCTGGCGGCGCGGCCTGCGCGGCGGACGCTGCGGCTGCGCGGGGTTGGGTAGATGGGGACGCGCCGGCTTTTCCGCCGCGTCGGGGCGAGTGCCGGCCGGCACCACCACCGTCTCGTTCTTCAGCTGCTCCAGGTCGATGGTCCGGCGCTGCCGCGATTCGTCCTGCAGCGTTACCGTGTTGCGCCAGATGTCGATGGAGATCACGCGCTCCGCGCCCACCACCGTGCGGATCGTCTTTCCCTCGCGCGGAAAGCGCTTGCGGGCGGCCAGATACGCGTCGTGCTCGTACGTCAGGCAGCACATCAGGCGGCCGCAGGTGCCGCTGATCTGTTGAGGGTTCAGAGACAGGCTCTGGTCCTTGGCCAGCTGCAGGGAGATGGGCTTGATCTCGCGCAGCCAGGTGCTGCAGCACAGCTGCCGGCCGCAGCGCCCCACGCCGCCCAGCTGCGCCGCCTCGTCGCGCACGCCGATCTGCTTGAGCTCGATGCGGGTGCGAAAGGTGCGCGCCAGGTCACGGACCAGCTGGCGAAAGTCCACCCGCCGCTCGGCGGTGAAGTAGATGGTGAGCTTGTTGCGGTCCCACTGCCACTCGGCGTCGCTGACCTTCATCTTGAGCTGGTGCTGCTCCACCAGCTCGCGCGTCTTGCGGCGCACGCGCTCCTCGTCGGCGCGCAGCACGTACGCCTGGCGCACCTCCTCGTCGTCCGCCACGCGCAGCACGCAGCCGTGCGCGTCGGCCGAGCCGCACTTCTTCTGCGCCACGCCGCCCAGCGACTTTACGCGGCCGACGTCGCGGCCGCGGTCCACCTCCACCAGCACCCAGTCGTTCACCCGCAGCGAAACGTCCGTGCTGGTGAAGAACCCCTTCCGCATCCCCTTGAACGCCACTTCTACGAGGAACGCCTGTTCCCCCGGCGACGCGATCGGCTGAAAAACGGGAAGCTCGAGACCCACGGGTCCCTCCATCTATGCGCACGCCGCGGTACTGGACCGCAGGCGGCATGCTCGTGAATCAAAGGGTGGGCGACGGGGTCAGCGCGCCACGCGCCACTCCCCCATCCCCATGTACTTCTGCCAGCGCGTGCTGCGCAGCTCGTCCACCGGCAGCTGGCGCAGCTCGGTGACGTGCCGGATGAGCGCGTCCTTGAGCGCCGCCCCGGTGTCTTCCCAGTTGCTGTGCGCGCCGCCGGGCGGCTCCGGGATCACCTCGTCGATCACGCCCAGCCCCTTGAGGTCGCCCGCGGTGATCTTCATGGCCTGCGCGGCCTTGTCGCGCATGGCCGCGTCCTTCCACAGGATCGCCGCGCACCCCTCGGGGCTGATGACGGAGTAGATGCTGTTCTCCAGCATCAGCACGCGGTCCGCCACGCCGATGGCCAGCGCCCCGCCCGATCCGCCCTCGCCGATGACCACGGCGACGGAAGGCGTGCCCAGCGCCGCCATCTCGCGCAGGTTGCGGGCGATGGCCTCGCCCTGGCCGCGCTGCTCCGCGCCCAGCCCCGGGTAGGCGCCCATGGTGTCGATGAGGGTGACCAGCGGGCGGCGGAACTTCTCCGCCAATTTCATCAATCGCAACGCTTTGCGGTACCCCTCCGGGTGCGGCATGCCAAAGTTGCGCAACACGTTCTCCTTCATGTCGCGCCCCTTCTGGTGGCCGATCACCATCACCGGCTCGTCGTCCAGCCGCGCCCAGCCGCCCACGATGGCCTCGTCGTCGCGGTACTGCCGGTCGCCGTGCAACTCCACGAAGTCCGTGAAGACCATCTCCAGGTAGTCCATCGTGTAGGGGCGCCGCGGATGGCGGGCCACCTGCACGCGCTCGATGGGGGAGAGGTTGGCGAAGGTGTCGGCCTTGAGGCCGTCGAGCTTGCGCTCCAGGGCCAGGATTTCGCTGCTCACGTCCAGGCCGCGCTCGCGGGCCAGCGTGCGGAGCGCGCTGATCTGCTCCTCCACGTCGGCGATGGCGCGCTCGAAGTCCAGGTGGGCTACCGTAGCCAAATCGTGCTTCCGTTCAGGCCCCGTGGATGACGAAGGGGCACGTTGTGTCGATGCGACCGATCGCGAACTCGTCCCCGTTCGATCGGCCGCCCTGATTGCGGACACCGTGAGTCCGGCCGGGCCGGCGAGTGTGCGGGAGAGGGGGAGAAACCGTGCCCGCTCCCCGAGTTCGTCGTTCCGAGGGAGGCGCCGCACGAACCTCGCCCGCGCATGATCCGCCGTGCGCCGACCGGGGATCCACTCGCCCATCCCGGAATCCCGCCTCACGCCTGGAACTCGCCCCTGCGGTCCGCGCGGGCGGACTTCGTGACGTTCCAGCCGCGGTTTCAACCGCCACGGCCGGGGCCGCCCGTCCGCGCCTGAACCCGCCCTCGCGTATCCCAGCAGGCCTTCGCGCAGTTCGGCGCTGTTGGCGAAGTGCGTCGCCGCCAACTCGTCGGTCACGCGGCCGCGCTGACGCCTACTCCTCCGGCGGCGTGTATCCGCCGCCCCCGCCCCCGCGGTTGCGCCGCGGGAATCGTTCCTCGCGCTCCACGCGCACCAGCGGGCGCTCCTCGCGGTGCAGGCTCACGCGCTCCGCGCCGAGCGTGTCGCGCAGGGCCATCAGCAGCTCGTCGCGCGGCGCCACCTTCACCGACTTCGACTTCAGCCGGGTCGCCTCTGTCCCGCCGTTGCGCCAGACGACCAGCAGGTGCCCGGGCCCCGCGTGCTCCGCCAGGATCCCCTTCGCGGCCGCCAGCGCGTCCGGCGCGGGGCCGTCGGAGCCGATTTCGATCATCACCCCCACGTCGCCGCCGTTCCGAATCTCGCTCAGCGGCACCGCGCTGTCCAGAAACAGGGGCGGCTCTTCTTCGTCGCGCTCGCGGTTGCTCACCGCGCCGCGGATCACCACGGGGGCGTCCTGCTTCAGCACTTCCTTGTATTTAGCCCACGACTCGCCGAACGCAAGCACCGTGGCGGTGCCGTGGAAATCTTCCACGGTAATGCGCCCCCACTCGGAGCCGTCCTTCTTGCTGATCTGCCGCGCCGCCTCCGTCACCACGCACGCCAGCTCCACCTTTGCGTCCTTCTGGTTCTTGAGGATGGAGGTGTTGGTCCGCGACTCGTACAGCGCCACGTCCTCGCGGTAGCGGTTGAGCGGATGGCCGCTGATGAAGAAGCCCAGGATCTCCTTTTCCCGCGCCAGCCGCTCCGTCTCCGTCCACTTCTCCACCCTGGGCAGCGGCGGGGCCTGCACCAGCGTGGCCTGCGCGGCGTCGCCGCCGCCCAGCAGGACGTCGAAGAACGAGTCCTGCGCGCTCTCGCGCTCCTTCTGGATGAGCTGCGCCGCGTTGAACGCCGCGTCCAGCCCGGCCAGCAGCTGGTTGCGCCCGCCGTCCTCCTCGAAGCCGTCCAGCGCGCCCGCGCAGATCAGCGCCTCGACCACGCGCTTGTTGCACAGGCGCAGGTCGATGCGGGTCAGGAAATCGAACAGGCTCTTGAACGGCCCCTCCGTGATGCGAGCGGCGAGGATGGATTCGACCGCCCCATGGCCTACGCCGCGGATGGCGCCCAGGCCGAAGCGGATCTGTCCCACTCCCTCGCCCACCACGGTGAACTTCCAGTTGGACTCGTTCACGTGCGGCGGCAGCACCTCGATCCCCTCGCGCCCCACGCGGGGGATGTAGCGCCCCATCTCGCGGCAGTGCGCGATGTACGCCACCACGTCGTCGATCTTGTCCACCACCGACGACATCAGCGCCGCCATGAACTCGGCTGGATAATAGACCTTCAGCCACCCCGTCTGGTACGCAACCAGCGAATACGCGGCGCTGTGGCTGTTGTGGACGATGATGTCGTTGGCCACGAAGTTGTGCGTGACCGGCACCTCCAGGTCGTACGTCTGCTTTTCGCCCACGTACTCGACGGAGACTACGCGGTCCCAGAGCACGTCGCTCCGCGCGTACGCGCGGAGCTGCTCGTCTTGAAAGTGCTCCGCCAGCTGCGCGATGGTGCGGCGGGTGAAGCCGATCTTGTTCGGATTCGTTCCCACCGGGTAGAAGTCGGGCGACGACACGTCCGCCGCCGCCTCCACCTGCGCCCACGTCTCCCCCGTGCGATCCTTTGCCGCGCGCACCACGCCCCGCACGCCGACGGGAACAAGGTCCCTGGACGGGCCGCCCGCCGGATCCGCGAGGACCAGCTGCTCCACGCCCGTGCGGCGCGCTTCGCTGCGAAAGTGCACCGCCACCGTCTCCGCGAACCGCCGCAGGTTCTCGTTCCCGGTGACGAACACCTGCCAGCCGGTATTCCACGCCCCGCGGTACGGGAACTTCACCTCCCGGGTGCGGCCGATGATCCCCAGCCGCAGCAGCAGATGCTGCACCTGCTGCGCGAGCCGCTTCGACGACGTAGCGTAGAACAGGTTGCGGTCGTCCAGGTTCAGGTGCCCGTCACCAGCCCACATGCGGCTCAGCAGCAGGCCGATCTGCCGGCTTCCGAGCGTGAACGCGTCCGCGGGCACTTCCTTCTGCGTCGCCGCCTTCCCCAGCATCCCCAGCCGCCCGGCCCAGGCAAAGATCCCCGGCTCGATCCCGCGATCCTCCCGTGCCGCGTGGACGTACGCCGTGCCGCGCTCGTCGCGGCCCGTCGTGCAGCGGACGTTGTCGAACGCCTCCGCCGCGGCCACGTAGTCGGCCACCTCGTCCGGGTCCTGGCTGTAGAA
>DATABT010000502.1:0-2604 GCA_036259455.1 Longimicrobium sp.
CGGCGGACGCGTTCCGCCGGCCGGCTTTTCCGTGCGGATGACCCGCCGCCGCTTTGTCGCCCTGGCCGGCGGGAGCGCGGTGGCCGCGCTGGCGGGGATCGCGTGGCTCGTGGAGCCGCGGCGCGTGCAGTTCACGCATCACACGGTCAACGCGCGCACGTCGCCGGAGCAGCGCGCGGTGCGCATCGTCCAGATCACGGACCTGCATCTCCAGTCCGTGGGGCGAATGCACCGGCGGATCGCGGAGAAAGTGCGCCGCCTGCGTCCGGACCTCATCGTCATCACCGGCGACTCGGTGGACCGGGCGGACGCGCTGGGCGAGCTGGCGGCGTTCCTGGGGATGCTGGACCCCGCGACCCCCAGGTTCGCCATCCTGGGCAACTGGGAGCACTGGGGCGGGGTGGACCTGGCCGAGCTGGATTCCATCTACCGATCCGCGAACTGCCGGCTGCTGCTCAACGAGCACGCGGTGCAGGAGATCGGCGGGCGGGCCATCCGGATCACGGGGATCGACGACCTGATCGGCGGAAAGCCGGATGCGCTCGCCGCGTTCCGCGCAGGGGCGAATGCGCACGCGCACGTGGTGCTGGCGCACTGCCCGGAGCACCGCGACGTGCTCGCCCGCCGCGCGGTGCCGCAGGCGGTGGAGTACCATCCACCGGGTCCCTCGACGTTCGCGGGGGCCACGCTGATGCTTTCGGGGCACACGCACGGCGGGCAGGTGAACCTGTTCGGCTGGACGCCCATGCTGCCGCGGGGCACGGGGCGGTACGTGCGCGGCTGGTTCCGCGACGCGGGGGGGCCGCCGCTGTACGTCTGCCGGGGGATCGGGACGTCGGTGGCGCCGGTGCGGCTGGGTGCGCGGCCGGAAGTGGCGGTGTTCACCCTGTGGGTGTAGCGGATCGGCACGGCGGATGCGGGCCTTGCGGGAACTCGCGCATTTCTCACGACGCGCGGACCACACGTTGCGCCCACTGGCGGCGCAGACCCGGAGGATGACGATGCACGGACGTCCACGCGGATGGACGACGATCCTGGCGGCGGCCGCGCTGGCGGCACTCGCCGCGTGCGACACCCCCAGCGGCCCGTTCGTGGGCGGAAGCGGCCGGCGCAACGTGACGGCGGTGATCGTCACGCCGGAGGGCGCGTCGGTGCAGGGCGGCGCCACGCTGCAGTTCACCGCGCGCACGGTGCTCGCCAGCGGCGACACGACGACGGGTCCGGTCACCTGGAGCGCCACCGGCGGCAACATCAGCAGCGGCGGCCTGTTCACCGCCGGGTCCACGGCCGGCATCTTTCGGGTGATCGCGCGGGCCGCGAACGGGGTGGCGGACTCCGTGGGGGTGACGGTGACGGTGCCGAGCACCAACCCGACGCTCATCGCGGTGGTCGTCAGCCCGCCGACGGCGACGGTGGCCGCGGGAGGCACCGTGCAGTTCAGCGCGGCGGGGCGGCTTTCCAACGGCAACACGTCCGGGGTGAACGTCAGCTGGACGGCGAGCGGCGGCCTGGTGAGCGCCAACGGCCTCTACACGGCGGGCGCGGTGACGGGGGGCCCCTTTCAGGTGATCGCCACGGGCCCCGGCGGCCTTGCCGACGCCGCGACGGTCACCATCACGGCGGTGGGCGGTCCGTAGCGCGGCGGAATCGGACCTTCCGCTCCCGACGACGTTATCCCGAGAGGAAGATCCAGGGCGCTCCAGTCATCCTGAGTCCCCCGGCGCTGCGCGCACCTTGTGCGATGAAAGGCAGTTCTCCCCGTCTCCGCGAGGAACGAGCGGGAGGGGGCCGGGGGGCGGGCCGGGGGGAGGGGCCCTCCGCCGCGCCGGGCATCTTTCTATTTCAGGGCGAGGGTGTTGCTAAACTCGCACATCCAGCGGATGGTTTCCCGAGGGAGCCGCCGCACAAGTCCTTGCTGGTGCACGATCTACGGCGGCGACCGAAGGATCTTGCCCGCGATACCGGGACGCGGGGCCACCACAGGAAGGCAGCTTCCCAGCCGGCGCCGAGTAGATCCTTCGGTCGCGCCCAACCGACTGCGAGCAAAGGAGTTCTGCGAAGGCGCTCCCTCAGGAGCTCAAATGCCTTTGGCGGAGGCAATCCCCGGGTTTCGCTACACCCTGGGGAGCGCCCGCGCGGAACCCGAAGTAACGCGGGGACGGCGCGACCGAAGGACCTTCTTTCCAGGCCGAGGGGCTGGTTTCACGGCACGAACCAGCCCCGCGATCGTGCCGGCAAGGTCCCCGGTTGGCGCCGGGTGGTTCCGTCTCAGGTCAGCAGGTCCGGAGTGGCGCCCGCTGAATGGAAAGGACCCGGGCGAAGTCCCCCGAGCGGGGTGGGGCACCTGCCCGGGTGAGTAGATTTCTCAGTCGGCGCCACGGGTTTCTGCACCGGCAGCGATCACGCCAGCGCCTCCTTCGAAATGACAGGCGGGGCGGGCGACTTTTCATGCGACAGGGTGCGCGCAGCGCCGACCGCTCAGGATGTCCTGTTCTGGCACGAGGTATACCGACCCCTCCGGGGAGCGCCGGCGCGGGACGAAGGATGACATAGCGCTTCAAGACCGGGAACATCCGGAAAGGACGCGGAGGGCGGTACGAGCCC
>DATABT010000503.1:0-3597 GCA_036259455.1 Longimicrobium sp.
GGGCGCGGAGAGCAGAGCCAGCATGGTGATCCCTATCCCTTCATCCCTCGTCAGTCCTGGTGCCCGCCGGCCCCCGCGGCCGGAGGGCGGGTGTGTCACGCGGCGTTCGCCGTCTGCAGCAGCGGGTAGTCGGTGTACCCGCGCGCGTCGCCGCCGTAGAAGGTGGCGCGGTCCGGCGTGTTGAGCGGCGCCCCTTCCCGCAGGCGCTCCGGCAGGTCGGGGTTGGCCAGGAACGGCTTGCCGAACGACACCAGGTCCGCCTGCCGCCCCGCGATGGCCGCGTTCCCCGTCTCGCCGCCGTATCCCCCGTTGGCCATGAAGGCGCCGCGGAAGATGGCCCTGAGCACCGGCGAGATGCGGCTGTGCACCCTCCCTTCATTGGTTACGACGAACGAGCTTTCGCCGGATCGACGTTCCCAGTCGATGGGCTCCACCACGTGCAGATACGCCAGGCTGAAGCGGTTCAGCACGTGCGCCGCGTAGCTGAAGGTGGCCACCGGATCCGTGTCGCCGAGCCCGTTGGTGGGCGCGAACGGAGAGACGCGGACGCCCACGCGCTCGCCACCCCACACATCCACCACCGCGGCCGTCACCTCTTCCAGGAAGCGGACGCGGTTCTCCACCGGGCCGCCGTAGCGGTCCGCGCGGTGGTTGGCGCCGTCGCGCAGGAACTGGTCGATCAGGTAGCCGTTGGCCCCGTGCAGCTCCACCCCGTCGAAGCCGGCCGCGTACGCCCGGCGCGCACCCTCCGCGAACTCCTCCACGACGCCCGCGATCTCGTCCGTCTCCAGCGCGCGCGGCGTGACGTACGGCTTCTTTCCCTGCCCCGTCCACAGCTCGCCGGGAACGCCGATGGCCGACGGCGCCACCGGAAGCTCGCCGCCGGGCTGCAGGGAGGGATGCGAGACCCGGCCGACGTGCCACAGCTGCAGGAAGATGCGCCCGCCCTTCGCGTGCACCGCCTCCGTCACCCGCCGCCACCCCGCCACCTGCGCGTCGGTGTGGATGCCCGGCGTGTTCGGGTATCCGACCCCCCGCGGCGACACCTGCGACCCCTCCGTCACGATCAGCCCGGCGCCCGCGCGCTGGGCGTAGTACTCGGCCATCATCTCCGTCGGCACGTTGCCCTGGCCCGCGCGGTTGCGGGTCATGGGCGCCATCACCAGCCGGTTGCGCAGCTCGTACGGCCCCAGCCGGAACGGGGTGAACAGGTTCGGCATGCCGTCGCTCATCTTCGTCATCCCTTCACGGTTTTCGTGTCGAATCTGAAACCACACAGGTTACAGATTGGGATACACTTCGCCCCCGCGGGCGGGCTCTCGCCACGTCAGCGGACCGTCGTCCTCGCCGCCACCATCTCCCGCCGCGTCGAGAGCCGCAGCACCGGCGTCACCACCCGTCCCGCACGGACCGTGATCCGCTGCTCGCGCACCGCGTACCCATTCCGCTCCGCCCGCAGCGTGTACGTCCCCGGCGCCACGCCCTGGAACTGGAACCCGCCGGACTGCCCCGAGGTGGTGGCCCGCGAGGCCGCGCCGTCCTGCCCCACCAGCGTGACCGTGGCCTGCGCCACCGGCCGTCCCACGCCGTCCGTCACCCGCCCCAGCACCCGCGCGTCCTGCCCGGCCAGCCCCCCCGCGTCCATCACCATCCCCGCGACCGCCACCAGCACCATCCCCAGCACCCCGCGCAGACCCCTGGTTCGTGCCATTGCCGCCTCCCGCGTTCCACGGTCGAGATCGCACGACTACATTCGTATCCGGACCGGTTGCAGATCCATCCACGAAAAGCGCGGAACGGGCCGCATGCGCTTACGCGTGAAGATGCGCCGCCGCATCCGCGAACTCCGCCCTGGCCCCGCCGCAGCCGCCGCGCACCTGCTGCACGCGCGTAAAGACGTCGGCGATGGTCACCTGCTCCAGCACGCCCTGCATGGCCTGGTGCGCCTCGCAGAACACGCCCTGCAGCACCTGGCGGATGTTGCTGCCGATGTCGCAGTGCCGGCAGGGCTCGGAGTGAAGGGCGAACAGCTCGTCCTTCTCCTCCACCGCGCGGTAGACGTCCAGGAGGGTGATGTCCTGGGGCTCGCGGGCCAGCTGCGCGCCGCCGCCCACGCCCGGCTGCACGCTGACCAGGCCCGCGTTGCGCAGCGAGCCCATGATGCGCCGCACGACCACCGCGTTGGTGTTCACGCTGCCCGCCATGCGCTCCGACGTGACGGGCTCGTCGCGCCGCCACGCCAAATACGCAAGCACGTGCACCGCCACCGCCACTCTGCTGCTGATCGTCGACATCGGCACTCCGGTTCGGATAACTGTAACTAGTCTAGTTTCGGAATGCGGAACTGTCAACGGTGACGGGTCCTCTCCCCGCTGAGCGGCTGAAGCCGCCGCTGCGACAGCCGAAAGCCCCGTAAACCACGCGGGGCTTCGACTGCACGCGGACCGTGCGATGCGTCCGCGCTCTCCCCTGGAAGATACCGTCCACCGATCAGCCCGAAACCGAAGGTGCCGGTCTCCCGTTCGTCGTGAGTCGCGGCCGGGGCGCGGCGCGGCGCGTGAACGCCGAAGGTGAGCATCGCGGACGCCTTCGGGTGTCCGAAGCCGAAAAACCGAAGATGCCGGTCCGCGATCTTCGGGTTTCGGGCCTGGAGGCCGGCGCCTGCGCGGGAGCGAAATTCACCCCGGAAGACGACCTTTCCGGCGCAGCGCCAGTGTCTGATCTGTATAAGATTTCACGCGATGCTTGCGCTGGGAACGTGGGTTCCAGAGATTCGGCCCGTCCGTGGCCGCACACAAAGCGCCACAGGCAGGCAAAAGTGGACTGGTACCCGGGTCCGGAGAGGACGCATGTACACTCCGTTTACGCCTGCGGTGGTTTTCGAACGGTGGCGGGATCTGCGGAGGCGGAGGGTGGTGCCGGTACGGGCGAAGAGGTGGTAAGTGCTAACGACGTGCATTTTTACGTCGAACGCCGTACCTCTTGCTTCGGGAAATGTTCGGTATTATGATTCACCTCGTAGACGGCGCCGGCAGCACCTTTTCGGTACACCTTGGGAAGGAAGACAGATGAACGCGAGCGATCCCCGAAGCGCCACCACCAAGCACCTGCGCGAGACGGCCGCGGCGCGCGTGGAGAACACGTCGCTCCGCAGCGTGGCGCGCGAGATCGGGATGAGTCCCACGGGGCTGAAGAAGTTCCTGCAGGGGACGGCGCCGTACTCGCCCACGCTGAGGCGGCTGCGCAGCTGGTACGTGCAGTACGCGGCGGTGCAGCAGGGGCACGTGGGGCTGGAGGACGCGTCCGCGGCGCTCAGCGTGCTGGTGCACGACCTGCCGCCGGACCCGCGCCGCGACACGGCGGAGTGCCTGATGGAGTGCCTGGGGCGCGGCTACGACCAGGCGGGCGCGGCGCGGCCGGCGTGGATGGCGGAGCTGCGCGCGCGCTTCGAGAACGCGCAGAGCGAGGCGGAGTAGGGCGTCAGGACGTCTCGACGGGGCGGGTGCGGGCTGCGGCTGCGGCCGGGCGCGCCCGGCCCGTCTCGTCCTGCATCCGCCTCACCCCCCAGGCGCACAGCAGCAGGCTGAGCGCCGCCAC
>DATABT010000504.1:0-7987 GCA_036259455.1 Longimicrobium sp.
CCGGAGCGGAAGAGCGCATAGAGCGGCTGCAACAGGATTTGCAGATCCTGCTGCTGCCGAAGGACGCCGCCGACGACAGGAACGCAATCCTCGAAATCCGGGCCGGCACCGGCGGCGACGAGGCGGCGCTCTTCGCGGGCGACCTGTTCCGCATGTACCAGCGCTTCGCCGACCGGCGCGGGTGGAAGGTGGAGGTGGTCAGCGTCTCGGAGGGCACGGCGGGCGGATACAAGGAGGCGGTGTTCGTGGTCCGCGGGGCCAACGCGTACGGCGACCTGCGCTACGAGAGCGGCGTACACCGCGTGCAGCGGGTGCCGGCCACGGAGACGCAGGGGCGCATCCACACCTCCGCGGCCACGGTGGCCGTGCTGCCCGAGGCGGAGGAGGTGGACGTGCAGATCAACCCGTCGGAGCTCAAGATCGACGTCTACCGCAGCAGCGGCCCCGGCGGGCAGTCGGTGAACACCACGGACAGCGCCGTGCGCATCACCCACCTGCCGACGGGGCTGGTGGTGACCTGCCAGGACGAGAAGTCGCAGCACAAGAACAAGGACAAGGCCATGGGCGTGCTGCGCTCGCGCCTGCTGGACGCGCGCATCGCCGAGCAGGAGGCGGAGCGCGCCCGCGACCGCAAGGCGCAGGTAGGCACCGGTGACCGCTCCGCCAAGATCCGCACGTACAACTTTCCGCAGAGCCGCGTGACCGACCACCGCATCGGCTACACCACGCACGCCCTGCAGCAGGTGCTGGACGGCGGCCTGGACGAGTTGATCGAGAACCTGAAGCTGGCGAGCCAGGCGGAGCGGGCGGCGTAAGACGGTACGGGGTACGGGGGTACGTGGCGACCCGCGGGGCCCTCTCCCCCCGCCAGGCCTTTTACTCGTTCCTCGTGAGGGCTGGCGAGCCCTCCCCCAACCCCGGGGGAGGGGTGATGCGAGAGGGCCTGCCAGAACGAGATCGAATTCTCCCCTCCCCGCGAGGAACGAGCGGGGAGGGGCCGGGGGAGGGGCCCCGCACACGGGTTATGCCCGCTATTCCCTATTCCCTATTCCCTATTCCCTATTCCCTGTCAGTGTCGACCGAAACCAGGACCTGGACCGTCGTCGAGATGATCCGCTGGACGGCGGACTACCTGGGCGCCCGCAACGTGCACAACGCCCGGCTGAACGCGGAGCTCCTGCTGGCGGGCGTGCTGGGCGTCAAGCGCCTGGACCTGTACCTTCAGTTCGACCGCCCCCTGTCTCCCGAGGAGCTCGCCGGGTTCAAGGATCGCCTGCGCAGGCGTGCGCGGCGCGAACCGTTGCAGTACATTGACGGGACCGCGGCATTCCGTGACCTTGTGCTGAGGGTGGACCCCCGGGTTCTCATTCCGCGCCCCGAGACGGAACGGCTGGTTCAGGAAGTTCTGGACTGGACGCGCGGGCGCGACAATCTTTCCGCCGTGGA
Source organism: Longimicrobium sp. (assembly GCA_036259455.1). Taxonomy (GTDB): domain Bacteria; phylum Gemmatimonadota; class Gemmatimonadetes; order Longimicrobiales; family Longimicrobiaceae; genus Longimicrobium. The sequence continues at coordinate 1,447 of DATABT010000504.1, forward strand.
CGTAGGGACCGGCTCCGGCGCCATCGCCCTGGCGCTCGCCACCGAAGGCCCGTTTGCGCGCGTCGTGGCGACCGACGCGCAGGGGGACGCGCTGGAGGCGGCGAAGGAAAACCACGCACTGGTGGCGCCGCACGCACCGGTGGAGTTCCGCCTGGGCGACCTGCTGGCGCCCGTCCGCGGCGAGACCTTCGACGTGGTCGTGTCCAATCCGCCCTACGTGGGCGACGAGGAAGCGGCCGGGCTGGACCCCGAGGTGCGCGACTGGGAGCCGCGGACCGCGCTCTTCGCCGGGGTTGGGGGGATGGACGTCATTTGCCGCCTGGTCCCCCAGGCCGCGGACGCGCTGAAGCCCGGCGGGCTGCTGGCGATGGAGATCGGCGCGGCGCAGGGCCCGGCCGTGCGCGAGGTGATCGAGAATACGAACGCGTTCGGCGCGCCGCGGGTGCGGCCGGACCTGGCGGGCCGCGACCGCATGGTGCTCGCCGAACGACTTCAGAACGGATCGAGGTAACGGATGGAGCAGATCTGGGAGCGGGCCCGGGAGGTGGGCCGGCAGATCGCGCAGAGCAGCGAATACCAGGCGTTCAAGCGCGCCAGCCAGGCACTCAGCAACGACCGCGAGGCCGTCACCCGCCTGAACCGGTTGCAGGCGCTGGAGGAAAGCTTTACCCAGCTGATGCAGCAGGGGCAGGAGCCGCCCACCGAGGAGCAGGAGGAGTACGAGCGGCTGGTGGGCGAGGTGCAGGGAATGCCCGGCTACCAGTCGCTCGCCGCCGCGCAGACCAGCTTCGACCGGCTGATGCTGCGGGTGAACGAGGAGATCGCCAAGGGAATCGAGGCGGGGGAGCAGAGCCGCATCATCCTGGCCCCCTGACGGCAACCCATGTTCAAGCTGCCCAGCGACTTTCGCGAGCAGGGGACAAAGCTCCTCATGCCCGCGCTGGACCTGTTCGTCCGTAGCGGGATGTCGCCCAACGTCGTGACCACCATCGGGTTCTTCGTGACGATGGGGGCGGGGGTGGCCTTTTTCTACGGCAGCCTGCAGCTGGGCGGGGCGCTGGTGCTGCTGGGCGGCTTTTTCGACGTGGTGGACGGGTACGTGGCGCGGCAGACGGAGCGGGTCACGCGCTTTGGATCGTTCTACGACAGCACGCTGGACCGCATGAGCGAGGTGATGGTGTTCCTCGGCGTGTTCAGCCTGTACAACGGCAACGAGCCCAACATCGGCGAGCCGTGGATGGTGTACGTGGTGGCGCTGGCGCTGGCCGGCTCCCTCCTCGTCTCCTACACCCGCGCCCGCGCCGAAGGGATGGGGATCGAGTGCCGGGTGGGGGTCATGCAGCGCGCCGAGCGGGTGCTGCTGCTGGGCATCGCGACGCTGTTCTTCGGGTCGTGGCGTGAGGGGCTCGTGCTCACCTGGGTGATGCTGCTGATGGCGGTGCTCACCAACCTGACCCTGCTGTACCGGATCTACTGGGTTTACCGTCACACGCACACGCCGGCCGCCCCCGCCCCCGCGGGTCCCGCGCGCCGCGCGGCCAGAACACCAGCAAAAAGGTAAGACACACCGTGCGCAGCGACAGTTACGTGCCGCGTCCCGCCGAGGGGCGCCTGGGCATTCTGCTCCCGGGGCTGGGGGCGGTGTCCACCACCTTCATCGCCGGCGTGGAGCTGGTGCGGCGGGGGATGGGCCGCCCCATCGGCAGCCTTACGCAGATGGGCACCATCCGCCTGGGCAAGCGGACCGACAACCGCGTCCCCGCCATCAGGGAGTTCGTGCCGCTGGCCGGGCTGGACGACCTGGTGTTCGGGGCGTGGGACCCGTTCCCGGCCAACGCGTACGAAAGCGCGCTGGTCAGCGGCGTGCTGGACCGCCACGCCCACGTGGAGCCCATCGCCGACTTCCTGATGGGCATCGAGCCCATGCAGGCCGTGTTCGACCAGCGCTACGTGAAGAAGCTGGACGGCACCCACATCAAGCCGGGCACCAGCAAGCGCAAGTGGGCCGAGGAGCTGCGCGACGACATCCGCACCTTCAAGGCCCGCAACCGCTGCGACCGCCTCGTCATGATCTGGTGCGGATCCACCGAGGTGTACATCCGCCCCGGGGCCGTGCACCAGACGCTGGAGGCCTTCGAGCGCGCCATCGACGAGGACCACGAGGACGTCGCCCCGTCCATGCTGTACGCGTACGCGGCGCTCATGGAGGGCGTGCCCTACGCCAACGGCGCGCCGAACCTGTCGGTCGACTTTCCCGCGCTGCAGGAGCTGGCCGACAGGCAGGGCGTGCCCATCGCGGGCAAGGACTTCAAGACGGGCCAGACGCTGATGAAGACCATCATCGCGCCGGGGCTCAAGGCGCGCATGCTGGGGCTGGACGGCTGGTTTTCGACGAACATCCTGGGCAACCGCGACGGCGAGGTGCTGGACGACCCGGGCTCGTTCAAGACCAAGGAGGAGAGCAAGCTGTCCGTCCTGGAGCACATCCTTCAGCCCGTAACCTACCCGGAGCTGTACGGACGCTTCAGCCACGTGGTGCGGATCAACTACTATCCGCCGCGCGGCGACGCCAAGGAGGGATGGGACAACATCGACATCCGCGGGTGGCTGGACTACCCGATGCAGATCAAGGTGGACTTCCTCTGCCGCGACAGCATTCTGGCGGCACCCCTGGTGCTGGACCTGGCGCTCTTCCTGGACCTGGCGTCGCGGGCGGGGATGAGCGGCATCCAGGAGTGGCTCTCGTTCTACTTCAAGAGCCCCATGGTGGGCGAGGGGCTGTACCCCGAGCACGACCTGTTCATCCAGCAGATGAAGCTCAAGAACACGCTTCGGTGGATGATGGGCGAGGACCAGATCACGCACCTGGGCCTGGACTACTATCTCGAAGAGACCGAGTCGATGGCCGGCGTTTGAGGAGTGCGGTAGTGCGTGAGTAGCGGGGCCCGGCTTCCCGTGTGGAGGCCGGGCCTTTCGGCAGGATGTCACGCCCCGAGCAGTGGCGGTTGAAACCGCGGCTGGGACAAAGCGATGCCCACCTGCGCGGACTGCTCCTGCCGCACCCGGCCACGGTGCACGAGGCTGCCGCCATGCAGTTGAAGCCCCGCGCAGGTTGCGGGGCTTTCCGCAGTTGTAGCGGCGGCGCGGCGGCTTCAGCCGCTCAGGCGCGGGGCCGGCTTCCGTTGCCGTCTGCCGGAACGCGGCGCAGTTTGTCCGCGCATCAACCACTCCCGCACTCACGCACTTGTCATCCTTCACCACCCTCGCCGCGCCGGCGGAAGCCCAGTTCCGCGAAAAGGCGTCCGTCTTTCTGGCCTACGCGGCGCCGGTGACGACGGAGGCCGAGGCGCGGGCGGTGCTGGCGGAGCGGGAGAAGCTGCACTGGGACGCCACGCACAACTGCTCGGCGTGGTCGCTGCGCGGCGGCGTGCGGCGCGCCAACGACGCCGGGGAGCCGTCCGGCAGCGCGGGGGCGCCCATCCTCACCGCGATCGAGGGGGCGGGGATCACGGACTGCATCGTCATCGTCACGCGGTGGTACGGGGGGACGAAGCTGGGGGTGGGCGGCTTGGTGCGCGCGTACGGCGACGCGGCGGCGCGGGCGCTGGAGGCGGCGCCGCGGCGGCTCGGGACGGAGGCCATCCGCCTCTCCATCCAGTATCCCTATGCCCACACGGCCGCGGTGATGCGGGCGATGGAGCGCGCGGGGGCGGAGGAGATGGAGCACGGCTACGCGCCGGCGGGGGACGCGGGGATCGTGGAATTCTCCGTTCCCGCCACCGCGGTGGACGCGCTCGCGGACGAGCTGCGGGAGGGTACGGCGGGGGCGGTGGCGCCGGAACGGAAGGGCGATCGCGTACTTTATCGGAACGCGGATACCTGATCGGCGTATTCCTAGGCAGCCCACGCCGCGGGCAGCCGCCCGCGTGCCGACCTGCAGACCCTCCCGGCCGTTCTCCCGCGGCCGGTCCGCACTGCCGGAAGTCCTGAAGGAGACCCACGGATGGATGGAGCCGTGCTCGCCGATCCCATCATGGAACGGCTGAGAAAACGCCACCCGGCGTACAGCGAGACCGCCTACCTCTTCATCCTTGCCGCCCTGCACTTCACCATCGAGCGCGTGGGCGAGGCACGGCACATCACCGGCCGCGAGCTGGCCGAGGGGTGCCGCGACCTGGCCATCGAGCGCTTTGGCCTGATGGCCCGCAGCGTCCTGGAGTACTGGGGCATCCACAGCACGCGCGACCTGGGAGAGATCGTGTTCGCGCTGGTGGAGTGCGGTGTGCTGGTCAAGCAGGACGGCGACTGCGTGAGCGACTTCGAGGGCGTGTTCTGCTTCGAGCAGGTCTTCGAGCGCAACTACCCCTGGTGCGGCAGCATCCGCCAGCCGCAGAACTGATCTCCGTCCATCCGCCCGACCGTTTCCCGCAACCGCTGATATCCGCGCCTTTCGCGGCGCGTACATGGAACAGGCCTTGCGGCGATTTTTCAGCCGTCCGCGTGTGTGGGGCGCGTGCGCGCGCCCGGATGGGAACTCAAGGGGATGGGGAGGCTGTCATGCCGGACGATCGTGAGTACCCGCAGTGCAGGAAGTGCAACGAGGGAATCATGGTTCCGCTTTCCGACTACGGGCGCGAAGGGGCGCCCATCACCTACAAGGCGTGGGTGTGCACCAACCCGGACTGCGGCTTCAACATCCGCATCGACAACGGCGAGATCAGCTTTGGCCGCACCATCGGCCAGAGCTTCAAGTGACCGCCGGTTCATGAGATGAATGCCCACGGCGCCCCGCGCGCCGTGGGCATTCGCCTGTCCGTCCTCCTCCCGCCCCTCATGACCGATCCCGTGACGTTCGCTGCCGCGCGCGTCCCCGTGCTCACCGCGGACGAGATGCGCGCGTGGGACGAGCAGGCCATCACCGCGTACGGCGTTCCCGAGCCGGTGCTGATGGAGAGCGCCGGGCGCGCGGCCGCCGCCGTCGTCCAGCGCCTGTATCCGCGCGGACGCGTGGGGGTGGCGGCGGGGAGCGGCAACAACGGCGGCGACGCCATGGTGGTCGCGCGGACGCTGCGGGCGTGGGGGCGCGAGGTCGCCGTCGTGCACGTTGGATCTCGCCCGCCCGATCCCGCGCTCCTGCACGGCTGGGAGATCGCGCCCACGACGGCGGCGGATGCGTTCGCGGGCGCGGCGGTGCTGGTGGATGGGCTGCTCGGCACGGGCGCGACCGGCGCTCCCCGCGATGCCTACGCGGACACGATCGCCGCGATGAACCGCGCCGGCGCGCCGGTCGTGGCGCTGGACGGGCCCTCCGGCGTGGACCTGACGACGGGCGCCGCCCCGGGTGAGGCCGTCCGCGCGGAGGTGACGGTGACCTTCGGCGCGCCCAAGCGGGGGCTGCTGCTCTTTCCCGGGCGGCAGTTGGCGGGGCGCATGGTGGCGGTGGAGATCGGGTTCTCGCCGCTGGCGGACGCGGGCGCGTCGGCGCGGCTGATCACGGCGCCGTGGGCGCACGGCGTTCTGCCGCCCGTGCCGCCGAACGCGCACAAGGGCACCGTTGGCAAGGTGTCGATCGTCGCGGGGCGGCGGGGGATGGCGGGCGCGGCGGTGCTGGCGGGGCTGGGTGCGCTGCGGGCGGGGGCGGGGATGGCGTCGCTCGTCTCGCCGGCCGCCAACCGCGACATCCTGCAGACCGCGCTCCCCGAGGCGCTCTACGTGGATCGCGACAACCTGGAGCCGGACTCCCTCGCGAACTCGAAGGCCGCCGTCGCCGGTCCGGGGATGGGAACGGACGGCGAGGCGCTGGAGATCCTCCGCACCGTCGCGAAGGAGAGCGACGTCCCGCTGCTGCTGGACGCGGACGCGGTCACCCTCCTCGCGCGCAATCCCGATCTGCGCGACGCGCTCGGCGACCGGCCGCTGGTGCTGACGCCGCATCCGGGCGAGATGAGCCGCCTGCTCGGTGTCCCCATCGACCAGGTCACGGCCGATCCCTTCCGCGCCGCGGCGGCGGCGGCGGACCGCTTCCGCTGCGCCGTCCTGCTGAAGGGCGCGCCCTCCCTCGTCGCCGCGCCGGGCGAGCAGACGATGGTGAACGTGGCCGGCCACTCCGGCCTGGCGACCGGCGGCAACGGCGACGTGCTGTCCGGCGTGATCGGCGCGTTCCTGGCGCGGGGCATGGCGCCGCGCGATGCCGCGGGCGCGGCGCTGTGGTTCGCCGGGCGCGCGGCGGAGCTGGCGGGGCGGGGCAGGGGCCTCATCCCCCGCGACGTCGCCGGTGCCCTCCCCGCCGCCCTGCTGGAGCCCCCGGCGCCGGAGAGCGCGCTCGGGCTGCCGGGGATCGTGCTGGACCTTCCGGCGGCGCGGTAGCTCGTCGTCTGGCAGGTGTCACGCGGAGGAAAAGATCGAGGGTGCGGATGGAGCCCCCTCCGCGTCCTCGATCTTTCCCGCGCTGCGCGAGGTTCACTCCCGCCGCGCCGCCCGCTCCCGTTCCGCCGAGTCGATCAGCAAGCCCACGAAGGCTCCGGCGAGGCCGCAGGCGGTG
>DATABT010000505.1:0-3456 GCA_036259455.1 Longimicrobium sp.
GCCGTGGCGCAGAGCGCGGCCAGCGCCAGGAGCGCCGGCGTGCGCGCGCCACACATCCACCGATCGGCTGTCGTACTCAAGTCGTTGCCTCCCTGATCTGGTCAGCCGCCTTCACGAACGGGGTTCGGAAGGCGCACATCATGGGACGCGTGCGCGCGCGTGGCAAGCGTCCCCCGAAAAGTCATCCGCCCGCCCTGGCGCCCATCCGTCTCGCCGGCCGGCGGCGCGAGCGGGTAAGTGCTTGCGGCGGAAGGGGGAGCGGAGCCATCTTTATCCCCACATCCCACCCTTCCGCGCGTCCGCGAAACCGGGCGCTCCCGAACCCTTCCGCCGCGCTCTCGCGGCGGACCGCCCGTCCGCGCATGGTCTGGCAGCCCACGCCCGTCTTCCTCCCCCTGCTGGTGTCCGCGCTGGTGTGCGCGGCGCTGGCGGCGTTCGCGTGGCGGCACCGCCGGGTGCCAGCCGCCGGGGGATTCGTGCTGCTGATGGCCTCGTCTTCGGCGTGGGCGGCCTTTTACGCCTTCTACCGGGCCAGCGCGGACTTTCACACCAAGTTCGCGCTGGGGGTGGGCACGCAGGCCGGCGCCATCGTGGTCCCCCTGGCCTGGGCCGTGTTCGCGCTGCAGTACACGCGTCGCGAGCGGTGGCTCACGCCGCGCGCCCTCACCCTGCTTTCCGCCATCCCCCTGCTCACGCTGGTGATGGCGCTCACCAACCCGCTGCACCACGCCTTCTGGACGCGCTTCGCCCTGGTGGAGCGGGGGGGGCGCGCGGCCATCGACAGCGTGAACGGCTGGGGCTTCTGGCTGCACGTGGCCTACTCGTGGGGCCTGCTCTCGCTCGCCGTGGCCATCGTGGCGCTGCGGGCGCTCCGCTCCACGCACCTCTACCGCCGCCAGGCCGCGGCCATCGTCTTTGCCGCGGCGGTGCCGTGGATCGGCAACGTGCTGCACCTGTCCGGAACGGTGCGGTTCTTTGCCAACCCCATGCCATTCCTCTTCACCCTGAGCGGCGCCGTCTTCTTCTGGGCCATCTTTCGCCTGCGGCTGCTGGACCTGGTGCCCGTGGCGCGCGAGGCGCTGGTGGAGGAGATGCCGGACGGCGTGGTGGTGGTGGACGAGACGGGGCGCGTGCTGGACCTGAACCCCGCCGCGCGCGAACTGCTGGGAATCCACGGCGAGGTGGTGGGCCGGCCGGCGGCGCGGGTGCTGGCGCCGATCGCCGCCGCGCTCGCCGGTGGAGGGACGAACGGCGCCCCGGGGGCCATCCGCCTGACGCTGGGGGAGGGAACCAGGACCCGGCTGGTGGACGTGCGCGTGCGTCCCCTGGCGGCTGCGGGGGCGGACACGGGGCGGCTGCTGGTGATCCGCGACATGACGGAGGCGGAGCGGCGGGAGGGGACGCTCACCCTGCAGCGCGCCTACCTGGACCAGCTGTTCGAGGCCGCGCCCGAGGGGCTGGCGCTGCTGGACACCGAGGACCGGGTGATGGACGTGAACGTGGAGTGGGTGCGCCTGTTCGGCTGGGAGCCGCAGGAGGCCGCCGGCCGCAGCATCAACGACCTCATCGTCCCCCCCGCGCTGCGCGAGGAGGGGCTGGCGCTCACGGCCCAGGTGCTGGCGGGGGAGAAGGCGGAGCTGGAGACGGTCCGCCAGGGGCGCGACGGCCGCCAGGTGGACGTGCACGTGACGGGAACGCCCGTGTTCGCGGACGGCCGCCGGGTGGGGACGTGGGGGATCTACCGCGACATCACCCGGCGCAAGGCGGCGGACCGGCTGCGCGCGGAACTGCTGGAGCGCGAGCGCCACGCCCGCGAGGTGGCGGAGGCGGCCGGCCGGCGGACGGCGTTCCTGGCGGAGGTGGGGACGCTGCTGAGCGCCAACTTCGACTACGCGTCCGGCTTCAGGCAGCTGGCGCGGCTGGCCGTGCCGGAGCTGGGCGACTACTGCCTGATCGACGAGGTGGAGCCGGACGGGGGAACGCGGCGCGTGGCCGTGGCCCACCGCGACCCCCGGGCCGAGGCGCGGCTGCTGGCGGACGTGCGCAACCCGCCGGACGCGGACCCGGAGCGCCGCCCCGTCCTGCGCGTGGTGCGGACGGGGGAGCCCATGCTGGTGCCGGAGGTGACGCCGGTGCTGGTGGAGAAGCTGGCGCACGACGAGGCGCACCGGGAGCGGTGGATGGCCAGCCCCGCGCGTCCCCGCTCGTTCATCATCGTCCCCCTCACGGCGCGCGGGCGCACGCTGGGCGCCATCACCCTGGTGAGCACGGACCCGCGGCGCCTCTTCGGCCAGGCGGAGCTGGACGTGGCGCAGGAGGTGGCCCGCCGCGCCGCGCTCACCATCGACAACGCGCGCCTGTACCGCGAGGCCCGCGAGGCGCTGCGGGCGCGCGACTCCGTGCTGGGCATCGTCAGCCACGACCTGCGCAATCCGCTGACGGCCATTCTGCTGAACGTGGACGCGGCGCTGGCGTCGGGCACCCTGCCCCTGGCCGCGCGCGAGGCCATGGAGGGCGTGGTGCGCAGCGCGGAGGCCATGGACCGGATGATCCAGGACCTGCTGGACGTGGCCCGCATCGAGGCCAGGCAGCTGCGCATCGAGACGGCGCCCTGCGCGCCGGCGGACCTGGTGGCGGAGGCGGTGGGGCTGATGGAGCGGATGGCGGAGGAGCGGATGATCCGGCTGGTCAGCGTGGTGGAGGCGTGCCCGCGGGTGCGCGCGGACCGCGACCGGGTGCTGCAGGTGTTCAGCAACCTGGTGGGGAACGCGCTCAAGTTCACGCCCCCCGGGGGCGTGGTGACCGTGGGCGCCGCCCCGGAGGGCGATGCGGGCGCCGTGCGCTTCTGGGTGCGCGACACCGGGCCCGGAATCGCGCCGGAGGACGTGGAGCGGCTGTGGGACCCGTTCTGGCAGGCCGATGGCCCCGCCCGCCGCAGCGGCGCCGGCCTTGGCCTCCCCATCGCCCGCGGCATCGTGGAGGCCCACGCCGGCCGCGTGGGCGTGGAGAGCCAGCTGGGGGCGGGGACGACGTTCTGGTTTACGTTGGGGGCACTCGCCCCAGTCGAGTCACGCTGAGAAATGGATATCGTATCTCCGGAGCGGCGCTCGGCCATGATGGCCGGCATTCGCGGTAAAAACACGAAGCCGGAGCTTACCGTCCGCAGATTGGCTCACCGGCTCGGCTACCGGTTCCGACTGCATGGACGTGATCTTCCCGGAAGTCCAGACCTGGTGTTCCCTGGGCGAAAGAAGGTAATATTAGTCCACGGCTGCTTCTGGCACCGCCACGAGGGGTGCAGGTTCGCCTATCAGCCCAAGTCGAATGTTGAGACGTGGAAGGCAAAGTTTGCCACGAACGTTGCTCGGGATACCCGCGTGCGCAGCGAACTGGACCAGATGGGATGGGATGTGCTCACGGTCTGGGAATGTGAGACCGCTGACCTCGAGTTGCTCG
>DATABT010000506.1:0-23426 GCA_036259455.1 Longimicrobium sp.
TCAGCCGCAACCAGCGGACGTTTCGGAAACCCCTGCGCTCGGTGCTCTGAACCCCGGCGAACTCTGGGCGAGAGTGGAGAGAGAAACGGGTCACCAGCACGGGGCGAGTAGATTTCTCAGTCGGCGCAATGGGTTCCTGCACCGGCGGCCATCACGCGGGCGCCTCCTTCGAAATGACAGGCGCGGCGTGAGTACGGGTGCGTGAGGCGCCGGATGACGTCTTCAGAACCGGGAGGGAGTCGCGCCCAATATCGCGTGACGCCCCTCACAGGAATTCAGGGGCGTGACGCGGATGGGGACGGTGCCGCCGCGGAGTTACAGGCGTGGCGCCCGACGAGCGTGTAGAAGGTTTATGGAACCATGCTTGCAAAGCGCCACGCCGTTTCCGGGGGGCGCGCAACGTGTGATCGGGAGGGGCGGAGCATGAAGGCAAAGGGAATGGCCGGGCTGCTGAAGGACACGTTCAAGGACTTTTCCGACGACGAGTGCCCGGTGCGGGCGGCGGCGCTCTCCTACTACATCGTGTTCTCGCTGCCGCCGCTGCTGATCCTCATCCTGCTCATCGCCAGCGCCGTGTTCGACCCCGCCGAGGTGCAGCGGGCGCTCACGGAGCAGATGGGCGGCTTCATGGGTCCGCAGGGCGCGCAGGAGATCGGCACCATCATGCAGGAGGCGGAGCGCCCCGGCGGTCGCGGGCTCAAGGCGCTGCTGGGCGTGGCGGCCATCGTCTTCGGCGCCACGGGGTCGTTCCTGCAGCTGCAGAGCGCGCTGAACCGCGCGTGGGAGGTGGAGCCGGACCCCAGGCAGGGCGGCATCAGGAACATGATCTTCAAGCGCATCCTCTCGCTGGGGATGATCCTTGGCGTCGCGTTCCTGCTGCTGGTGTCGCTGGCGCTGAGCGCGGCGCTCGCCGCGGTGGGCGGAATGATCGGGCGCGTCATCCCCGGCAGCTCGCAGGTGGTGGCGCACGTCTTCAACTTCGTCCTGAGCTTCGTGGTCATCACCGGCCTGTTCGCCGCCATCTACAAGGTGCTCCCGGACGCGAAGATCGCCTGGAAGGACGTGTGGGTGGGCGCCGTGGTGACCGCGCTGCTGTTCACCATCGGCAAGTTCCTGCTGGGGCTGTACCTGGGCCGCAGCAACCCGGGCGAGGCGTTCGGCGCGGCGGGGTCGCTGGCGCTGCTGCTGGTGTGGGTGTACTACTCGGCGATGATCGTGCTCTTCGGCGCGGAGTTCACGCAGGCGTGGGCCATCCGCAAGGGAAGCGGCATCGTGCCCGGGGAGGGCGCGCGGCGCATGCACGACGAGATCGGCGACCCCACCCGCTCGCCCGTGGCCGCGCCCCAGCCGCTGCCCGGCCAGAAGCCGGAGAGCGCGTAGCGGCAGGGCAGGCTCTTCCAGTCGGGGCCTCGCATGCAGCCGGCGGAGTCAACGGAGAACCACTCCGTTGACTGCGTTGACTGCGCGTGAGGCCACTCGTCTTCTGAGGATGGTGGTCACGAAAACTTGACCTCCGGCGCCTGCGGCAACGATCCTGCGAAGGTGATGGCGAACCGCACCATCGCACCCGGCCACTCCATGGCGCGAGACCCCGCCCTTTCCACCGCACATCCCGCTCCCACGCCCGCGCCGGTCACGACGCGGCGGCCGGCTGCGCGCGCGCGCCGGGGACGGCGCGTGGCCGCGGCGCTGGGGTTCGTGGCGGGCGTGATGATGGCGGGGATGAGCGCGCTGCCGCGGCCGGGAATTCCGCGAGCGCAATGGGAGATCGTTGACGGGGGGACGGGATACGGCGTGGTCGCGGAGCGGTACCAGGCCTCGCCGCTGCACCGCTGGCTGATGGGCGACGGGTACCGCGACGTGTGGGCGGCGCCCGTCCGCGCGCCCATCGTGGACCTGCGCGGCTTCGCGGGCGGGCTCACGCCGGTGGAGCGGGGCGGCGGGCGGCAGACGCGCGGCCTGCGCCTGCGCGGCGCGGACGGGGGCGAGTACCGGTTCCGCTCGCTGGACAAGGACCAGGGGAAGGCGCTCTCCTCCCTTCCCCGCCTGCTGATGGGGCCGTTCCGGCAGGACCAGGTGAGCGCGCTGCACCCCGGCGCCGCCCTGGTCGCGTCGGGGCTGCAGGATGCCGCCGGCGTGCTGCACGCCACGCCGCGGCTGGGGGTGATGCCCACGCGGCCCTGGCTGCCGGAGGAGTTCGCCGGTGACTTCGGCGCGCTGCCCGGCACGCTGCAGGCGCACCCGGGGAGGGGCTTTCGCGGCGCGGAGCGGGTGGTGGACACCGATGCGCTCTGGAACCAGCTGCGCCGCCGGCCGCACGACCGCGTGAACGTGCAGGCGTACCTGCGCGCGCGGCTGATGGACGTCTACATGGGGGACTGGGACCGCCACGAGGGCCAGCTCCGCTGGGCGCGGTTCGTTCGCGGCGACACCGGCAGCTGGGTGATCATCCCGCGTGACCGCGACTATGCGTTCTCGGACTACGGCGGAGTGATTCCCGGCCTGGCGCGGCGGGTGGATTCCAAGATCGTGCGCTTCGATACGGCGTACCGCGACCTGCGCGGGCTGCTGGTGAAGGCGCGGGAGCTGGACGGGCGCCTGCTCTGCGGCGTCTCCGCGGCGGAGTGGGATGCCGCCGCCGCGGAGCTGGCGAACGTGCTGGACGACGCCGCCATCTCCGCCGCCATCCACCGCATGCCGCGCGAGTGGATCGCCCGCTCCGCGCGGCTTGAGGCCACGCTGCGCGCCCGCCGCGACCGCCTTCCCCACGCCGCGCGCCGCTTCCGCCAGCACCTGCACGACGGCGGCTGCCCCGCGCGACGCTGATCCTCCGGAAGTGGGCCGTACGGAGAGCCTCAGTGGCTGCGGACGGACCGCGCCACGAGCCCCAGGCCGCCGGCAAGGAGCGCCAGCATCATCACCGTGTTGAACAGGCTCGTGGGCTGAAAGTAGATGTTCATGTTGGCGATGATCCCCGCCAGGATGATCACCGCCCCCACGATCACCAGCATCCAGCCCAGGAACGAGCGGCCGTTGAAGAAGACGATGCCGATCCCCACCATGAGCGGGATCAGCGTGAGCCCGAACGAGTTCTGTCCCCAGAAGTTCCAGAAGCCCGTCGTCACCGTGACGCGCGAGGTGAGCAGGTAGGCGCCGGCGCACGCCAGCGCCACGCCGATGACGAACTCGATGATGCCGCCGGGCGTGCCGCCGGCGCCGCGAGCCGTGTGGGTTTCGTCCACGAAAGAACTCCTGCCGGGAGGGAACGGTTGGTGGGCCGCTGAATATATCCGCCAGCCCGCCGCGCCGCGCAAGCGTGTGGACGTAACCCGTGTCCCCGCCACGCCTTCCGCGCATTGCGGCACGTTGATACGTACGCCGCGCCGGCGCTCCCTGAATGGAAAGGCTGGGGGTTCTGCTCGATGTGGCAGCCTCCGCGCGAGCGCCCCCTCCCGCTCGTCACCTCGCGACCTCCCCCAAGAAAGGTTCTTCGTCGATTTTGTTGCAGGTAAACAGACCCGACGCCGAACTGTCATTTCGAAGGAGGCGCCTGCACCGAACTCAGCCCGTGCAGGATTCCCATGCCGCCGACTGAGAAATCTACTCACCCGTGCTGGTGATCCGGCCCACGGCTCGGTCCTCGACCCGCTTCTGTGCGGCGCATCGGAGGCGGGTCCCGGGACGTGCGGCCAGCCATGAGCGTGGGTGAGTAGATTTCTCACTCGGCGCAACAAGATCCTGCATGAGGCAAGTCCTCGTGGGCGCCTCCTTCGAAATGACAGTTCACGGCGCAGACTTCGTGCGTGCAACGAAAATCCGCGATGAACCCCAAAAACCTGGGGGAGGTTGGACTGACCTTTCATCACACAGGGTGCGCGAAGCGTCGTTGGACTCAGGATGACGTCGAAAGAGCGCGCGCGGGCCAAGAATCGAGAAACTCCCCACACGGCAATCCGTGCCGGTCGGACGCGGCGGGGGCGCGGCGCAGCCATCTTCGCAGGCAGAACTTGCGGCAGCGAACGCAGCCGGAACGCGGTTGGGCCCGGGAGGCGAAGATGTTCTTCATCACGAGCGGCGAAAGCCCACGGAAGACGGCGATGCGGATGCTGCTGGCGGCCGCGATGGCGGGGGGCGGCGCGTCGCCGGCGCAGGCGCAGCAGGCCGCGCTCCCCTTCTCGCCCGGTGAGACGTGCGTGTACCGCGGCAGCAACGTGCTGGGCCGCATCGGCACGGGAACGTTCGCGGTGGAGCCGGCGGACGGCGGCACCGTGCTGCTGCGCTTCGACTTTCGCGGCCGCGTGGGCCCCGCGGCGATCGAGGACCGCAGCCGCTCGTGGTTCGACACGGCGGCGCGCGGGTCGCGGCGCTTTACCAGGCGCGAGCGCTCGCCCCTCGCCAGCCGCGACGAGGACGTGCGGATGGACGCGTCCGCGCGGCGCTGGACGGCGGCGGCCGGCGGCGGCGGCGCCATGAGCACGGACGCGCCGCTGGACGAGCTCTCCTTCATCTACTTCGTCCGCACGCTACGGCTGGCGGAGGGTGACAGCTACTCCCTGGCGCGCCACTACGACACCGCGCGCAACCCCGTGCGCGTACGCGTCGTCGGGCGCGGGAGCACGGAGGTGCCCGCCGGCCGCTTTCGCACCATCCAGGTGGAGATGCGGGTGCACGACCGCGTGCGCTACCAGGGCGAGGGCGTCATCCGCATGCACATCACCGACGACGCGCGGCGGGTGCCCGTGCGCATCGAGTCCAGCATCCCGCGCGCCGGGCGGATGGTGCTGTCGCTGGAGTCCGGCAGCGGCGGCTGCGGCCCCGCCTCCCTCGCGTCGCGGGCGGACTGAGGTGAAGGGGTGAACGGGTGATGAACCGCGGCCCGCTCCGGGGGATTCGGGGCGGGCCGGTTTGTTTGGGCGGGGGGTTCGTGGCCCGTCCGCGGGTACCACGGGTTGAAACCCGCGGCTATGAATGCCACAAGCCCGGTCTCCGCTCGCTAACGCTCGCGGAACCGGGCTTCACCTGCTCGCGCCGGCCATGTCCCAGGCGATTCCGCCGGTGCGCGAAGCGCCCATGGTGTTGAAGCCCCGCCGGGCAAGCGCAGCGCGCCCAGGGCGGGGCTTATGGCATTTCTAGCCCCGGGCTTTAGCCCGGGATCCGGGGTGGCGCGGCGGGGCAAGGACCATCCGTCCACGCCACCGAATCACCCGATTCACCCGTTCGACCCCTTGCCCTACGCCACCGGCAGCGTGAACTCGAACGTCGTCCCCTTCCCCACCTCGCTGCGGGCGCGGATGCGGCCGCCGTGCGCCTCCACCACGCCGCGCGCGATGGCAAGGCCCAGCCCCGCCCCCGCCCGGCGCGTGCTGCGCGCCTGCCAGAAGCGGTCGAACACGTTCTCCAGGTGCTCCGCGGGAATGCCGGGGCCCGTGTCCGCCACCGCGACCCGGATCTCGTCCCCGTCCCGCTCCGCCGTCACGCGCACGCCGCCGCGCGCGGGCGTGAACTTGACCGCGTTTCCCACCAGGTTCCCCAGCACCTGGTGCAGCCGCTCCCGGTCCGCCCACACGGCGGGAAGGTCCGGGTCTACTCCGGACTCCAACGCCAGCGCCTTCTCCGCCGCCACCCCCGATACGGTGCCCAGCACGTCGTCCACCACCTCGTGCAGCCTGGTTTCGTGCGGCTCGAACGAGAGGCGGCCGGCCTCGATGGCCGCAACGTCCAGCAGGTCCTGGCGCAGGCGGTCCATCTGCTGCGTAAGGTGGCGGATGGCCTCCGTGCGCTTGCGCGCCTCCGCCTGCGCGTCGCCCTCCGGCAGCGTGCGCTCCAGCACCATGGTGTGGATCTTCACCGCGCTCAGCGAGTTGCCAATGTCGTGCGCCACGATGCGCAGCACCTCGTCGCGCGCGTTCACGGCGGCCTCGGCGGCGGCGCGCGCCTCCTGCTCGGCGCGCAGCAGGTTCACGCGCTCCGTCTCCAGCCGCTTGCGCTCCATGGCGTAGCGAATGGCCCGCGCCAGCGTTCCTCCATCCACCGTCCCCTTGACCAGGTAGTCCTGCGCCCCGGCCTGCACCGCCTGCACCGCCACCGTCTCGTCCGTCAATCCCGTCAGCACGATGATGGGCACGGCGGGGGCGGCCTGCAGCATCCGGCGCACCGTCTCCATGCCGCGCGCGTCCGGCAGCGAGAGGTCCAGCAGCACCACGTCGAACGTCCCCTCCCGCACGCGCTCCAGCGCCTCCGACAGCCGCGGCGCGTGGACGAGCCCGAAGCGCAGCGACTCCGCCTCCTCCAGCGAAACGCGGAGCAGGCGGGCGTCGCCGGGGTTGTCTTCGACGAGAAGGATGCGAACGTGCCGGTCCATCAGGAATGCGGCTCGGGCGGCAGCTTTACGATGCTGAACCAGAAGTCCTCGATGGACTTGACCACGGTGATGAACTGGTCCAGGTCCACCGGCTTGGTGACGTAGCAGTTGGCGTGCAGCGCGTACGCCTGGGCGATGTCGCGCTCCGCTTCGCTGCTGGTGAGGATGACGACCGGGATGTTGCGCAGCGAGGGGTCCGCCTTGATCTCCTCCAGCACCTCGCGCCCGTCCTTTCTCGGCAGGTTCAGGTCCAGGAGGATGACGTCCGGCCGGGGGGCGTCCGCGTACTTTCCCTCGCGGCGAAGAAAGGCGAGCGCCTCCACGCCATCGGGCGCCACGGAGAGGTTGTTGTGCACCTTGCCGTCGCGCAGGGCCTCGCGCGTGAGCCGCACGTCGCCCGGGTTGTCTTCCACCAGCAGCACCTCGATGGGCTGCGAAGCACCACGAGTCATTCTGCCCCGTCTCCCGCGGATAGGGTGAAGAAGAAGGTGGAGCCCTCCCCCGGCTTCGACTCCACCCAGATGCGGCCGCCGTGGCGCTCCACGATCTTCTTGCAGATGGCCAGGCCGATCCCCGTGCCCTCGTACTCGGCGCGGGTGTGCAGGCGCTGAAAGATGACGAAGATGCGCTGCGCGTACTCCGGCGCGATGCCGATCCCGTTGTCGGCGACGGAGATCACCCACTCGTTCCCCTGCCGCCGCGCGCCCACGTGCACCCGCGGCGGCGCCTGGCCCCGGAACTTGATGGCGTTCCCCACCAGGTTCTGCAGCACCTGCCCCATCTGCACCGGGTCCGCCGTCACCGTCGGCAGGGGATCGCGGGTGACCTCGGCGCCCGCCTCGTCCAGCGTGGTGCGCAGCACGTCCACGGTGCGCTCGAAGACGGCGTTCAGGTCCACCCGCTCCGGGGTGGCGCCGCGGCTCCCCACGCGCGAGTAGGCCAGCAGGTCGCTGATCAGCCCCTGCATCCGCCGCACGCCGTCCACCGCGTAGCCGATGAACTCGTGCGCGTCGTCGTCCAGCTGGCCGCCGTAGCGCCGCGCCAGCAACTGCGTGTAGCTGGCCACCATCCGCAGCGGCTCCTGCAGGTCGTGGCTGGCCACGTAGGCGAACTGCTCCAGCTCGGCGTTGGAGCGCGCCAGCTCCTCCGCCTGCTGCGCCAGCGCCTCTTCCGCGCGAAAGCGCTCCGTCACGTCGCGCAGCACGGCGGTGTAGATGCGCTTGCCGCCGATCTCCAGCTTGCTGATGGACGCGTCCGCCGGGAACACCTCGTTGTTCTTGCGGCAGCCGCTGATCTGCCCGCGCTCGCCCATGCGCCGCGCCACCACCGGCGACTGGCCGAAGCGGCGCACGTGCTCGGCGTGCTGGGCGCGGTAGGGCTCGGGGATCAGCATTTCCAGCGGCTGGCCGATGGCCTCTTCCGCCGTGTAGCCGAAGGTTTGCTCGGCGCCCTGGTTGTAGTAGACGATGCGCTGCTCCTCGTCCACCGACACGATCGAGTCCGACGAGATGGAGAGGATGCCGGCGAAGCGCGCCTCGCTTTCGCGCAGCGCCTCGGCCGCGCGCTCGCGCTCGATCACGCGTCCGACCTGCGTCCCCACGTTCTCCATCACCCGCAGCAGCGCGGGATCGGCGTCCGCCGGGCGGTCGGAGAAGAACTCCAGCACCCCGGCCACCTCGCGCCCCACGCGCACGGGGAACGCCACGGCGGCGTGAATCCCCTCCTCCACCGCCACCCGGCGCAGAAAGACGGGATCGTGCTCCACGTCTTCGATCCACGCCGGCTGGTCCGTCTCCATCACCCGCCCCGCCAGCCCCTGCCCCGCGGCGAAGCGCGCCTTCGCCGTCGCGGCGCGAAAGCGGGGAAAGCGGCCGGTGTCGCGCGGGTGCCAGACGCCGCTGGAGACCATCGTCCCCCCCGGGTCCCGCAGCCAGGCGTGCCCCAGCAGCCAGCCGGTGTGCTCGCAGACGGCGTCCAGGCAGGTCTGCAGCGCCTCGTGCACGCTGGTGCTCTCGTTGGCGGCCACGGCCACCACCTGCAGCAGCCGGACGAGCGCGGGCTCCTGCGCGGCGGCGTCGGACGGGTTCCGCGGTTCGGGCATGCCGTGTACGATTTTGGTGGATGACGGGGGCGGATGACGTCGGGCAAGCTACCATGGCCGCGTGCGGCGCATCAACCGGCGCCCAGACGGCCCCTCCCTGCGATTCGGCCGTTGAACTGGCATGGCGAGGCAGGGCGCCGCCAGGACTCGCCCGTTCGACGGTCTCCTGCGCCGGGTGAGAATCTGCTTGACCCGGTTCGTACCCGCTTCCCGGCCACGCTCTCCCCCCGCCGTCCGCGCACCTACATCCCCGCCTCCCCGCAAACCGAACGCATCGCCAGCATCCCGCCGCGGGTCTGACGACCGCGCACAGGCGGAGATCACCTGATCGCGCTTCAGGTGTCCGGCTCGCCGGGCCCGGGCGGCATGGCGGATGATGTATCCCTCAAAAAAATTCTCATGAGCCCCTGCCGCACGCCGTCCCGGCTGCCCGTCCACCACCACCGCGACAGGACGCACGCCACCGGATTGCACACCTGCCGGCGCTGTGCTTCCGCCACCCGTGTGACGGGTATTTCGTCCAACCGGAGGGGCACCTGCATGGGCAGGATCCTCGTGCGTTGCGCCCGGCACCTGCACGTGCACCGACCCACCTGTGGCGCGTCTTTTCGGGTTCATCGTCGATTTGATTGCACGCCAGGCGCGCCGCTGTCATTTCCAAGCGGCGCCCGCGCGATCATTGCCAGTGCAGGATTAGTGCGGCGCCGACGGAGAAATCTACTCTCCGGTACTGGTGGTCAGCCTGCGTGCTGGATCCCGGCCCCCGCGGATTTTCCAGCGCGCACGCGCCCGTGGGCGGTTTACGCATCGGGGAGCCCGCGACCGGGACGCGAGCCACGAGCTCGGGTGAGCAGATTCCTCGGTCGGCGCTGAAGATCCTCATGAACCCGCACGGCGGGCCGCGGACAAACGTATTCTCAGCCGTACGAAAGGACGCGGAGGACGCGGAGAGGATTTCTCCGTGCCTCCGCGTCCGCGGGTGCCGGATCCGCCGCCCTCCGGCGCGCGGTCGCCGCGGCGGCGGCCGGGGGTCACGCCGGCTTCAGCATCCCCGTCTGCAGCGCCAGGTGCACCAGCTCCGCGCGGTGCGTGAGGCCGAGCTTCTGCATCATCCGCGCGCGGTAGGTGTCCACCGTCTTGGGCGAAAGGAAGAGCTTCTTGCCGATCTCCGCCGAGCTGTAGCCCTCGGCCGTGAGCGTGAGCACCTCGCGCTCGCGCTCGCTCAGCTTCTCCAGCGGGCCGGCCTCGTGCGGCTCGCGCGACTGCTTGTACTGCTTCAGCAGGACGCGCGTGGCGCTGGGATACAGGAACACCTCGCCGCCGGCCACCGTGCGGATCGCGGTCAGCAGGTCCGTGTCCGCGCTGGTCTTGCGCACGAAGCCGCTGGCACCCGCCTCCAGCACCGGGAGAAGAAAGTCCTCCTCCGTCTGCGAGGTCAGCACCAGCACGCGGGTGCCCAGCTCCAGCGCCACGATGCGCCTGGTGGCCTCCAGCCCGTCCATCACGGGCATGGCCAGGTCCATCACCACCACGTCGGGGCGTAGCAGGCGGGCCTTTTCCACGGCCTCTTCGCCCGTGGAGGCGTGCCCCACCACCAGCACGTCGTCTTCCAGCCCCAGCAGAGCCTCCAGGCCGCTGCGCAGCACCGGATGGTCATCGGCCAGCAGGATGCGGATCTTGGCGGACATCTCGTCGTCTCCCGGTTGCGTTGAATCGTCTGCGAGGGAGCATAACCCCGACAGGAGTTCCCAGCGTCGGGAGATCGAAATCAATCCTGACGGGAATTTCCCTACAATCGCGCGCGCACCGTCCATTCACGGCACGGCCAGCATCGTACCGGCGCGGCGGTGCGACGCGCCGCGGTACGACACGTGCGGCTGCGCCGCGCCCGTTCGCAAACGGAGCACGCCGCCCCCCCGTGCGGCGTTCAGGGGCCCGGTCCGGAGTGGAAAGAAATGAGCGACGTCCGTCTCGCCGTCATCTACTACAGCACCTACGGAACCAACCACAGGATGGCCCAGGTGGCCGTGGAGGCCGCGCAGGCCGCCGGCGCCGAGGTGCGGCTGCTCAAGGTGCCGGAGACGGCGCCCGAGGGGGTGGTGAACGGGCAGGACGCGTGGCGCGCGCAGGCGGAGCGGACGGCCGACGTGCCCGAGGTCACCAGCGACGACATGGAGTGGGCCAACGCCTACCTGTTCAGCGCGCCCACGCGCTACGGCGTGTCGGCCAGCCAGCTGCGCGCCTTCATCGACACCCTGGGGCCGCTCTGGTCGGAGGGAAAGCTGGCCGACAAGGCGGTGACGGCCATGACCAGCGCGCAGAACCCGCACGGCGGACAGGAGACCACGCTCATCGGCCTGTACACCACGATGATGCACTGGGGCGCCATCATCGTGGCCCCCGGCTACACCGATCCCGTGATCTACGCCGCCGGCGGCAACCCGTACGGCACCACCGTCAGCGCTACCGGCGACCCGCTGAGCGAAGAGACCAGGGCCGCCATCCAGCACCAGACCCGCCGCCTGGTCGAGTTCGCCGCCAGGATCGCGGGCTGAGCGGAAAGGCAGCGCCTCACTCGGAGGAAAAGCGAGAGGACGCGGAGAAGCTTTCCCGGTGCTCTCCGCGCCTCGCTTGGGACCTTCTTCCGTGGCGGCACGAAGAACCGGTCCCGCCGACGGGGCGGGTCAGGCCGTCGCCGCGCTCTTCGTCGTGCTCTTCGGCGGCCCGTTCTCCGTACCCTTTTTCGTCTCTTTGGCTGCGGCCTCCGCCTTGGCCTTCGCGGCCGCCCTCGCCTCGGCCAGCTCCGCCGCCTCCTCCTCGGGCGTCAGAGGCATCCTTCCCGCGTTGCCGGACATCAGCTGGCGGGTCATCCGCACCCCGTCCAGCGTGCGCTTGTAGACCACGTACCGCAACTCGCCGCGCGGCCCCAGGATGACGGTCGCGCCGCCGTGGAACTCCATCTGCTCCTTTCCGCCCACGTGGTGCACCACGCACCGCTGCGTAACTTCGGCCACCAGGTCGAACACCACCTGGCCGTCGGGGCCCACGCGCCGCGACGCACGGATGGACTGCACCCGCGGCGGATCCACCACTGCGTGCCGCAGCCGTTCCTGGGAGAGCGGGTACTCCCCGGGTGCCGCCATGCCGAATACCCGGAGGTGCTCCACCACGCACTGCGCCAGCGCGCACGCCTGCCGCCGCAGCTCCTTGCGGCCGGAGGGACGGCCGGGATCGCCCTCGAAGCGCAGGTGCTTGAACGAGAGCCGCCGCAGCCGCCGCAGGGTCTCGATGGGCGGGTCCCACTGCAGGTCCACCTCGGCCATGCTCTCCACGTCTTTCGGGATGATGTGGTGCGTTCTGAACGAGTCGATCCACGCCTCGCGATACCCCCACGGGTCGTGCGGCACCAGGTCACGGTCTGCGGTGATCACGGCGCGCAGAAACTCGCTCATCTGCACGTCCACGGCCGGGCAGTAGTCGATGGCGCGGATGCACACGTTCAGGAACTGGCTGGCCAGCTTGCTCGCCTCCTCGGCCAGCACCACCTGGAGATCCGCCGGCAGCTCGCCGTCCGGAAGTATACCGGTCCCTGCCGTGGCCAGCCGTACGTACCGCTCCGTCTTGCGCGTGTAGACCTTGATGAACGCGTGCAGCACGGCGGACACCAGCACCGCGCCGCGCTCGTGGTCCCCCCCGGATACGGCCTCGTCGTATTTCAGGGGCTGGAGTTCACCCTCCTCGTCGACGCGGAGGGCGATGCGCACGGGCCCCGGCTGCCCGTCGGCCAACTTTCCCCGTGCCCGCCCGAACTCCCGTGCAATGGAGAAAAGCAGCCTGTCCTGCGACAGTTTTCCCCGCGACCGGCGGATCGCGGCGAGCACCACCTCGGGGTAGCTGAAGTGCTGCAGCAGGGCGACCACGTCGGCGAAGCCTTCGTGGAATGCCGCCACATCCCTGCTTGTGCGATCGCTGAAGCGCGTCCTCAAGCCGTCGATGAGCGCGTGCGTGAGCTCGTGCGCGATCAGGTCGTGCGAAACGCAGGCGAACACGGTGTGCTTCGGCACGTCCGGCGCGGTGTCCCGTGGAACCACCCGTCCAAAATCCAGCGCGCCCTCCTTGAGTAAGGCCTGCGCGTTCTCGAGGTGCTCGTGTGGCCTGAGGGTCAGCCGCACGCGCTTGCACTCCGTGCCCACGGGAGCATCGAACCCCCACGCCACGTGCCGGCCCAGCGCGGTGCGGAACGTCGCGTACACCAGCGAGGCGACGGCGTAGACCATCTGCTTGTGGAACTGCCGGTCGCTCGGCGAGGGCGTGAGGCCGTTGCCCAGCAGGACGAAGGGATGGTTCAGGTCCAGCGGCTTGTCCTCGGCGGATACGACGGCGAACACGTGCCCCACCGGCCCGGGCTTCAGCGGCTCGTACGGCACGTTGACGATCGCCGTGGCGCCCTCCAGCGCGCTGGCGATGGGGTCCGACGTGTAGATGCGCAGCGGGCGGTACAGCGGATCGCCCGGCTTGCGCTCGTACGGGCGCCCGCGCGCCGCGCGCTCCACGCCCGCCCCGATGGTGAAGTGGATGCCTTCCACGGCCGGCCCGTGACGGCCGTTCTCGTGCCCGCCGCCGCCGTTCAGCGCTCCACGCAGGCGGTTCGTCCCGCCACCGCCGCCCGCGCCGTTTCCGTTCGTGTCCGTGACCCCTTCGCCGGTGCGGCTCTCCGCCTGGGCGAGCACGGCATCCGTGATGTTGGAACCCGCGGGATTGTTCTGCTCCGACATTGTCCTTGCTCCGCGTAATTGTCTGCGGCTGCGCGCGAGGCCGGCGTTGCGCGTCGTACGTGGATGATGCGCTCCGTACTCCCCGCGAAGGCGTGCGCCGGGATGTACGCCCTGCGCGGAACGGTTCCGGAAGCGCAGAAAGGTTGGAGGGCCTCGGGCCGCGGATTTCCGACCCGTTCAGTCCGATGATTCCGTCCGCGCCGTGGCGGGAGATGAGCAGCGGGGGCATGGGAGGCCGCCACGTAAAGTAAGGGCTGCCGTCTTCGGCGAGTAGATCCACGATCAAGGGCGGATCGACGGAGAGACGGACATGCGGAGCGGGAGAGGAGGGGAGCGTGGTTCCGGGCGCGGGCGGGCAAACCCGCGGCTCCAACGCCACGGGCCCGGTCCGGGCTCGCTGGCGCTCACCGAACCGGCTTCATCCCCTTGGCGTGGACAGAGGCCGGTGCGCAGACGACCGTTCCGCACCGCCGCGTCATGGGCTGCCGGGTTTCGCCTGACAAAGGCTTCGGGCGCGTCCCTTCCCCGGCTCGAACGGGTGATCGGTAGGTTTGTGTTCACCCGGGCCGCCGCCGATGGCCCTGCAACAGGGTAACCCGGACTTGATTCTAGCAGCACCGATGAGAGCCTCAGCCGCCCGCATGCGGGGCACCACCGTTCGAGACGTGATGCGCATCCAGATGGTGACCGTCGTCCCCGAGATGACCGTGCGCGAGCTGGCGCATACGCTGCTGGAGAGCGGCGTGCGCGCGGCGCCCGTCCTGGGCCCCACGGGCAAGATCCTGGGCATGGCGTCTCAGACGAACGTCACCCGCCTCAGCCTGGACCAGGCGCCGGCGGCGAACGGAAACGGCGGGAACGGCAACGGCACGCACGTGGCCGCGCTGAGCGCCGATTCGCCGCTGGACCACCTGCTCGTGCGCGACGTGATGTCGCCCGTGGGGCCCACCGTCTCGCCCGACGAGCCGGTGAAGAAGCTGGTGAGCCGCTTTGTGCGCGAGCGCCTGAAGCGCGCCCTGGTGGTGGAGAACGGGATGCTGCTCGGCATCGTCGCCCCCATCGACGTGCTGGGCGCCATCGACGAGGTTGCCTGACCGGTATCGACACCGATCCAGCCGGACGCAACCGGGACCGCGCCGCTCTCCTCCGACAGGTCGGTAGTCAGCAGCACGCGCGAGGGGCGGCGGTGCAGAGCCTCGCGCGCGGCCAGCACGGGGACGTGCGCTGCGCGGATTACGACGTGCGCCGGGGGTGTCCCCGCCCCCGCGTCGGGAGAAAGCCGGCGGTGCAGCGTGCGGGTGGGCGCCAGAAAGATGTTGGACGTGCATCCCGGCGCGCCTACTTTCCGGGTACATTGTGGCGGATCGTGCTTACGAAGTTCTGAATGGGAGGTCTACAATGCCGGACACCTTTCATCTGCGCTGGGCCCACGAGACCCAGCTGCCCCCGAAGGGGTCGAACGGAAAGCCGTCCACCTACAACGTGCGGCCGGTGGTCGCCGGCGCCACGCCGGTGGTGCTGGAGATCGATTCCACCGCCGTGGAGATCCTCTGCAACGTGTGCGGAGAGTCGCTGCGCGAGCCGCAGCGCCGCAACCTGCTCCCCACGCTGCGCGACGTGGTCTCCAACGCCCCGGCAACAGGGCACGGGCTCGCTCTCGCAGGCCGGCGAGCTGTGCGCCATCCTGGGCCTGGCGCAGTTCGCGTTGCGCGCCCCGGAGCCCTGGCTTTTCGTCCGCATCCCCGAAGCCTCCGTTCCGCAGCCCGACATCTTTGCGCTCACTCCGGGCGGACAGCCGTGGTACCTGGAGCTCAAGGGCGTCGCCAAGCTCGCGTCGCAGGTAAAGACCGGGGCGGCCATGCAGACGTGCGGTAACGTCGTCAGCCAGATTGGCAAGGGCCGCAAGCAGCTGACGGAGACTACCCTGTCCGAGCCCGACGAGTACGCGCCCTCGGCCGGCATCCATGCGTCCGCGGGCGTTTCGTCGTTCGCGGAGAAGGTGGGCGGCGTCGCGCTCTCCGTCGTCGTGCTGGCGGATGCGGCGCTGCTGAACCGTGCCGACATCCAGGCGCCGGGCGCCGCCGGGTGCCCGCCCGGCAAGTCGTGCGTGCAGGAGTGCCTGAGCTCGCCCGCGTCGCCGCCCGAAACGAGCATCGTGGGGCTGCTCTGGACGCAGGAGGTTCCGGCGCCGGCTCCCGCGTCCACGCGCGGTACGGGATCGCTCGCTGCCACGCTCCTCTCCCTCAAGGCGCTGGACCTGGCGGCGTGGGCGGGGAGCCGGGTCGGCGCGGGGGAGGCGCTCTCGGAGCTGGCCGGGCAGCTTTCAGACCCTGTGCTCGAGGCGTCGGGGCCGGACATGGCGTCGGTGCTGGGTGCGGCGCTGCGGATGAGCCGCGGGCTCACCACCCCGGGAGCGCGCAACGCCGCCGCGTTCCGCGTGGTGAACTCCATCGTCCTGCGGTCCACCCTGGAGGAGCGTGCCGAACTGAATGCAGCCATCACGGGACTGTTCGCCGAAGCGGCCGCCGGCGGCGTTGAGGACGATGACGAAGCCATTCCCCTGGAGGACGCCTTTCGGCGAACGGAGGGTGCCCGCCCGTTCCAGGTGGTCCTCAGCCGGATGGACGACGAGGATGGGCTGGCGGTGTGCGGCACCATGCGCGGACGCTCGCTTCGCCTGGCACCGCGGCTCTCCGAGCTCCAGCGCTGGCTGCAACCCGACGCCGGGCGAAACAGGCTGGAACCCTGGTTCGAAACGCCGCGCGACGGCGAACTGCTGAGCCGCGCCGCGACGGTTGTGAACCGCGCCGTGCTCCCGCGGCTGGGAAGTAGGGAGTTCGAGTCGGAGGCCCGGGAATCCCGCAGCGTCGGCGTCCGTCTGCGCGGCGAGGGCGAGTGGGTCGTCGGCCGCGAATGGACGTGGGATGGCCAGGAAGCCGGGTCCATGCACCGCCTGCCGCACCACGTGCTGGAAGACTTCGCGTACCACGCGGGGTGGGCCCTCCGGGAGTCGGATCCGAAATTCCTTCTCTACTGGGGTGAAGGCTGGCGCGACGAGCTGGCGGAAGCGTGCGGGATGAACCGGTGTGACGTACGGGATGCCCTCGGAGCAATGTACGAGCACGAGATGAGCAGCTCCCGACCACTCCATCGCCAGACGCTGAATCTCATGGACGCGATCAGGACCCGGTTCCTCGAGCCCCCCTCGCGCCGGCGGCTGTGGGCGGCGATGGACGGGACCATCCTGGCGGAGTGGTGAGCCGGCTCGCGGGCCGGAACGCATCCGACGAAAATCCCCGGACCGCCGCTGGATGGCGATCCGGGGATTTCACGATGGGCCGGGTGGGACTCGAACCCACGACCATTCGGTTAAAAGCCGAGTGCTCTACCAGCTGAGCTACCAGCCCGTATGTCCAAATATAGCGGTATGCGGGCCATGGCTCAACCGGGCGCCGTTCGGGCCACGGCGGGGACGGCCCCCGATCCATGGGCGCCGCGGTCAGCGGGGTGGAGCGCACCAGCAGCGCGAACACGCCGGACTCGCCCGGCGTCGCGGAGGTGGCGCGGATGGCGTATTCGCCGCCCTCCTCCACCGTCCAGGTGAGCTCGGCCGCGGTCCGGACGGCGCGCGGAGGTCCGCGGAATCGGCACGGGCGAACTCCGTTTCCTCCGCTGACTTCGGTGTGAGGGTGAGAGGGTGTTGAGAAATCTCTTCCCGGCACCACGTCATCCTGACGGAGCCGCCGCGCAGGTCCTTCTCGATGTACGATATACGGCGGCGACCGAAGGACCTTGCCGGCAAAGCGACCGGCCCGCTTCGGTGCGAGGGACTGGGACGCCGATTCGCGGACAAGGTCCTTCGGTCGCGCCGAAAGCGGTGTGCACCACGCAGTTCCGTGCGGGGCGCTCCCTGGAAAGGATCCGGGTGAGGTCCGTGGAGCGGGGCCCGGCACCTGCCCGGGCGAGTAGATTTCTCGGTCGGCGCCACGGGGTTCCTGCACCGGCAGCGATCACGCGGGCGCCTCCTTCGAAATGACGTGACAGCCGTGGCGCGAGCGACTTTCACCCGACAGGGTGCGCGTAGCGCCGAATGACTCACGATGACGTCACCTGCTTCTCGGCGGATCGAGCTTCAAACACGCTCTGAGGCCCGTCTGCCGCCCTACCGCGGCAGCACGC
Organism: Longimicrobium sp.; assembly: GCA_036259455.1. Taxonomy (GTDB): domain Bacteria; phylum Gemmatimonadota; class Gemmatimonadetes; order Longimicrobiales; family Longimicrobiaceae; genus Longimicrobium. Next base: position 17,417 of record DATABT010000506.1, read on the forward strand.
CGAAGCGCACGTGCGACGGCATCGCGGACGAGCGGTAGACACGCTGCGTCGCCTTCACGAAATCCGACTCCGTCGCGCGGAAGATGTCGACGAACGTCTGCGGGTTGCGGTCCACCAGCGGGAACCACGTGCTCTGCACCTGCACCATGATGCGGTGGCCGCGGCGAAAGGTGTGGTGCACGTCGGGCATGGAAAAGCTGACCTGCGCCGGCTGGCCGGGAACAAAGGGCTCCGGCCGCTCCGGGCTGTTGCGGAAGCGCCCGCGAAAGGGCTCGCCGCGCAGGAGCTGCTGGTATCCGCCCATCCGCACGCTGGTGGGATTGGGATCCGGATCGCTCGTGGTGTCGGGAAAGACGTCGATCACCTTGACGATCCAGTCGCTGTCCGTCCCCGTGGTGGAGACGTGCAGCGCGACCTCGATGGGCCCCGCGATGGTGACGTCCTCCTCCAGCGGCGGCGTCTGGTACACCAGCACGTCCGGGCGCGTGGCGGCGAAACGCTGGTCCGCCGTCATGTACCCGTACGTCATCCCCGGCGCGATCCAGCCGATGTGCGGCACCGGGTGCGCCGGATCACTCACGTACTCGTCGAACGCGTTCGCCCCCGCGCCCGGGGCCTCCCACGCCAGCGCGCCGCCCTCGCGCAGGTACAGCGCGCGCGGCCGCGCGTCGCGCGGCGGCCACGCGTCGTAGCGGCGCCAGGCGTTGGTGCCGGTCTCAAAGGCGTACGCCTCCGCCAGCCGCGGGTCCGGCGTGCCCTCCAGGTGGTGTCGAAAGAAGGGCATGAACACGCTGTCGCGAAAGAAGGGTCCCGTCGGCCCGAACCGGATGTCGCCCAGCTGGTCCGCGGGCCCCGAGCCCCACTGCCCGTGCGCCCAGGGGCCCACGACCAGGTGGTTGGCGATTCCGGGATTCTGCCGCTCGACGGCGTGGTAGGTGTGGAACGGGCCGTACACGTCCTCCGCGTCGAACCATCCGCCCACCGTGAGCACCGCCGGCGGCAGGTTGCGCAGGTGCGGGCCAATGGCGCGCGACCGCCAGTACTCGTCGTAGTTGGGGTGCGCGGCCAGCGAGTCCCAGAACGCCACGCTGTCGCCAAAGAACCGTGCCTTGACGTTGGAAATGGGCCCCAGCTCCAGGAAAAAGCGGTACCCGTCCGGCGTGCCGATGGGAATTCCCGGCCGGCCCTGGCTGGTGGGCGCGCGCCGGGGAAAGCCGAAGCCGTTGTAGAAGTGAAAGGTGTGCGCCAGAAAGAGCGCGCCGTTGTGCCGCCAGTCGTCCCCGATCCACCAGTCCCCCACCGGCGCCTGCGGCGAGGTCACCCTGAGCGCCGGGTGCGCGTTGATCGCGCCCACCGCGCTGTAGAAGCCGGGGTACGACACGCCGTACATCCCCACCCTGCCGTTGTTGCCGGGCACGTTGCGGATCAGCCACTCGATGGTGTCCCACGTGTCCGTGCTCTCGTCGACGTCGCGCGGCCCGTTGTACGAGGTGCGCTGCGGGCGCGCGTCGTCAAAGGTGCCCTCCGACATGTACCGCCCGCGCACGTCCTGCAGCACCATCACGTAGCCCAGCCGCTGGAACTCCGCCCAGGTGCCGCCCGCCGAGTTCAACTGCCCGCTGCCGTAGCGGCCCACGCTGTACGGCGTGCGCCGCAGGATGATGGGATGCGGCCGCGAGCGATCCCTGGGGATGTAGACGGCCGTGTACAGCCGCACCCCGTCGCGCATGGGGATGAGGGTGTCCACCTTGGTGTAGTGCTCCGCCACCCAGAGCGAGTCCACCTCCTGCGCGGCCGCGGGATGGGCCATCAGGAGGGAGATGGCGAGGAGCACCGGGAGCGCGAGCAGTCGTCTCATGGCAGGGTGCATGGGAGGATGAGGACGTTGATGCTGATTTTTCAGCACGCGGTGCAACATCGTTCGACGCCCGAGCGGTGTCAAGCGTCGCGTTTGCTTGCACGTGGGGATCGCGGCCGACGCACCGGCAGGGAGCAACCGGGGAGATGACAATGATTCCACCGGCTCCGTCCCCGCGCGGTTCGGCGGCCCGGCACCGGACGATGCCGCACGCACCCGGTCCTGGCGCTGCTGGCGTAACGCGAAGAACGCGAAGCCCTTCCGGCTCCGCGTCCTCCAAATCGCTTTCGCGCTGACCGATCCGCCGTCCTACGGGACGATGTGGTACTCCAGCAGGGCGGTGGCCCAGGGGAGCGGGCGGCCCGTCGCCGGGTCGGTGGTGGCGGCCCGCAGGGCGCGCAGCACCGTCTCCGCGGGGACAGTATTCCCGGTAAGCCCCAGCGGCCGCGGCGTGACGAAGGCGCGCACCACGCCCCGCCCGAACGGCTCCGCCGCCATCAGCGGCTCCCGCGCTTCGGGGTCGGGAACGGTCACCAGCTGTCCCGGCGGCAAATGGGGCGCGTCGCCTTCCAGCGGATACAGCACGGTGATGGTGCCATCGGTCCCCAGGTCCAGCAGGGTGAAGTAGCCCTGCCCCCCCGAGCGGGCCTCGAATCGGATCCAGTCGTCCACCCGGAACCGCGTCTGCCCGTTGGGCATCCCCAGTTCCAGGGGAAACGTCTCGCGCGGCGGCGCCAGCGTCTCCAGCTGAAGGGCGCCGCGCTCCTGCTCCAGCACGTAGCGCAGCGCCGCCGCCCCATCCGCCGCGGTGGTCGCCCCCACGCGGTGGCGCACGGAGCCGTCGCGCCCCAGCACCAGCCACTCGCTTCCGCCACCGGCGATGGTGAGGTGTGCCTGCGTGCCCGGCGCCGCCTCCACCACCCCGGGCGTACCCGTGAACGACGCGGCCACCACCGGCCGCGCGCTCTCCGGAAGCGCCTGCAGCGACACGCGCAGCGCCGACGACACCTCCTCCGCCGCCAGCGGGGCCACCGAGGGCCTTACCTCCGAGAGCGCGCCGTAGCGCACGCTCCCATCGGGGCTGTGGATACGGGCGATGGGCTCGCCCTCGCTCGGATAGGCCACGATCTCCACGTCGCGCTCCAGCTCCGCCGCCGACAGGCGGCCGCTGAACCGTGTGGCGCCGCTGTCCTCGTCACGACGCAGGGAGACCGGGGTGCCGTTGATGGACACCTGACGGATGCCGGAGGCGTGGTACGCCCGCCCCTCCACCCGCACCGCGCGCCCCCGCACGATCCCGGTCTTGCCACGCACGCCGAGCTCCGTCCACTCCACCGGCTGCAGCATCACCACGTACGACTCGGAGGCGTCGGGGATCAGCTGCCCCGCCGCCGGCCCCGCCAGCGCGGCCGCCAGCAGCGCACCCAGCATCGGCTTCGTCCTCATGCTCGCTCCCATGCCTCAGCGGGGGGCCCGGCGGCGCGCCTCACGCAGCGCCACGGTGTACTCGCGGTTGCCGGGCTCCAACCGCGCCGCCTGCTCCAGCGACGCCAGCGCGTCGCCGTGCCGGCCGGCCTCGGTGTAGAGCATAGCCAGGTCATACTGGTACCGGGCGTTTTCGGGTTGCAGGCGCGTGGCCTGGATCAGTTCCGTCAGCGCATCCGCCGGGCTGCCCGCTGCTCGAAGGGCCTGGCCCAACCCGTTTCGATACGCCGCCTGATCCGGCGCCAGCCGCACCGCCGCCCGCAGCTCCGCCAGCGCGCTCGCGCCCTGGTTGGAACGGGTAAGCAAAGTCCCGTGCTGGAAACGGTACCGCGCATTGGCCGAGTCCAGCCGCACGGCCGCCCGCATCTCCAGGATCGCTTCGTACTGCATCCCCGCCCCGTCCAGCAGCTCCGCCAGCAAGCTGCGGTGCTCCGCGTTGGCCGAGTCCAGCCGCACGGCGCGCCCCATGGCCGCGCGCGCCGCGGCGCCGTCGCCGATGGAGCTCAGCATCCCCGCCAGGTCCACCTGGTAGGCAGCATTGGTCGAGTCACCGCGGATGGCGTTGTGCATCTCCAGCACGGCCTCCGGCAGCTGTCCGTCCACCGAGAGCGCCATCGCCAGCTCGCGGCGGTACACGGGGCTCTCCCCGTCCAGCTGCACGGCCATGCGGAGCGAGGCCACCGCGTCGCGCGTGCGCCCGGACACTCGCAGGGCCTCACCCAGCGAAGCATGGTAGGCGGGGTTCCCCTGATCCAGGCGAACGGCGCGGCGGTAGGACGCGACCGCCTCGTCCACCCGCTGCAGCGCCAGCAGCGCGCCTCCGTGCTCGTGATAGTGGCGCCCGTTCTGCGCGTCCAGCCGCAGCGCGTCGGCAAAGTGCGGGAGCGACGCCTCGGCCTCGCCGCCGTCACGCAACGCCATGGCCAGGTCCGCGTGGAACTCGGCACTCCCGCCGTCCAGCCGCACCGCCTCGCGGAACGCCTGTAGCGCCTCGTCGCGCATCTCGGCGCGCAGCAGCACGCGCCCCAGCCGGCTGCGGTACTGCGCGCTGGCGGGGAACATCTCCACCGCGCCGCGGGCCAGCTGCAGCGAGTCGGCGAGCGCGGGCGACAGCCTGGGCGTGCCCGCGACCGTCGCCCCGCCCTGCGTGGCGGGGGTGTTCGCCACCTGCGTCCCGGACTCGATTTCAGCGATCTCCCGCGGGTCCAGCACGATGCTCATAGGCAGGTACTGGTCGTACGTGCGGTCGCCGATGGAGGGGATCTGCGAGTTCTGCGTCTCGCGCCGCACCCGGTTGGTCGTGTGGTGCATCATCTCGGCGAGGGTGACGATCCGGTCGCCGTCCTCGTCGGCCTCGCCCCGCAGCGCCTCCAGCAGGTAATACGTGAACACGCCGTGTCCGCCGCCCCATCGGGCGTCCTCGAGCGACACCTGGTTGGCGCCGCTCGCCGTGAACACCGCCAGGCCGCCCGTGCTGGAGCTGAGTTGCTGCATGAACACGTCGTTGATGGCGTTCAGGGAGTTGTCGCCGCTGCCGCGCGCGGCGATGTGCGAGGTGATGCCGCCGCTGTGGCACGCGTCGGTGATCACCACCACGTGGCGCGCGTACAGTTCGCTCACGGCCCGGTCCACATCGCGCATGGGGAAGCCGGTGGCGGCCACCCGGTCGGCGCGGGTGTCGTACGTGAGCAGGTACAGGTCGTTGGCCCGGAGCGGGTCCGGCACGCCGTGCCCGGCAAAGTAGATGAAGACCTGGTCCTCGTCCGTGGCCTGGCGCAGGTAGTCGTACAGCGCGGCCCGCACCTCCGCGTAGGTGGCCTGCTCGTCCACCAGCAGCTTGACGTTCTCCTCCGCGAAGCCGCCGCCGCCCGCCGCGGGAGAGCGCAGGAACCGGTAGATGGCGCGCGCGTCGTCGTCCGCGTACTGCAGTGCCTTGATGGAGCTGTCCTGGTAGGCGCTGATCCCCACCACCACCGCCCAGCGCTTGCCCCGGAAGCCGGACTCGGGCCTCCACGGCTCCTCGCGGCTGGAATAGCTCTGCGCCGCCGGGGTGGCATTGAGCTGGTACCGGCCGATGATGGGGTTGCCCGTGCGGCCGCGCACCACCACCACCACCTCGCGGGTGGCGGAGTCGGCGGGGACGTATCCGATGAACCGGTACGAGCCGCCGCTCTCCTGCCGGATGGCCGCCTTGCGCCCGTCCACCTCCACCGACTCCACGCCGCCGGGGTGGTAGGCGTTGCCGCTCACCCGCACCGAGCGGCGCCCCGGCACGGTGATCCCCCGGGTGCCCACGCCCGACCACTCGCGCGGCTCCAGGATCTGGATGTACTGGCTGGTCATGTCCTCCGTCACCGGCGGCCCGGCGGCCACCGCCACCGCAGCGCCGGTGGAGTCGGTCACCACCGCCCCCGGCGCCATGGCCAGGGAGGCGCCCGCCGGCGCGGCGCCGGTGGCCTGCGCCGCCGCGGCCTGCGCCGCCGTGGGGGGCACCGTCACCGCCAGGCCGCTGGGCGGCGGGGGCAGGTACCGGTCGTCGCCCGCGTACTGCAGTGCCTTGATGGAGCTGTCCTGGTAGGCGCTGATCCCCACCACCACCGCCCAGCGCTTGCCCCGGAAGCCGGACTCGGGCCTCCACGGCTCCTCGCGGCTGGAATAGCTCTGCGC
>DATABT010000507.1:0-6050 GCA_036259455.1 Longimicrobium sp.
CCCTGGTCGCCCGCGCCGCCCGTGTTCACCCCCATGGCGATGTCGGGCGACTGCTGGTCGATGGTGGTCATCACCGCGCAGGTGTTGCCGTCGATGCCGTACTGCGCGTCGGTGTAGCCGATCCCCTTGAGCGTGCCGCGCACGATGGCGGGGATGTCCACGTAGGTGCTGGTGGTGATCTCGCCCGCGACCACCGCGACGCCCGTCGTCACCAGCGTCTCGCACGCCACGCGGCCGGCCGGGTCGGCCTCCAGGATGGCGTCGAGCACGGCGTCGGAGATCTGGTCCGCGATCTTGTCGGGATGGCCCTCGGTAACGGACTCCGAGGTAAAGAGCTGGCGGCGTGCGGCCACGGGTCCAAGCCTGCGTTTCGGGGAAAGTGGATCGGCCGATCGAAAGGGTCGTACCGGCGGGGCCAAGCTACGCGTTCACCCGCCGGGGGACAAGCTGTGTCCGCCGTTGAACTTGCCCAGGTCGATCGTACGGCTCAGCCGCTCGGTCACCCCCGTCGACAGCTCCTCCGGCGTGGACGCCCGCAGCGCCTCTTCCACCGCCTCGCGCGCCTCGCCGTACGTCACCGACCGGATCACCTTCTTGATCTCCGCCAGCGACGAGGGCGCCACGGAAAGCGACGTGGCCTTCATCCCGATCAGCAGGAACGCCCCCACGGGATTGGCCGCGAACTCGCCGCAGACGCTCACCTCGATCCCCGCCTCGTTCCCCGCGCGGGTGATCACGTCCAGCAGGCGGACGACGGCGGGGTGGAACGGGTTGTAGAGCCGCGCCAGCCGCGAGTTGCCGCGGTCCACGGCCAGCGTGTACTGCACCAGGTCGTTGGTGCCGATGGAGAAGAAGTCCACGTGCCGCGCCAGCTCGGGCGCCAGCATGGCGGCCGCGGGCGTCTCGATCATGGCGCCCAGCGAATAGCGCTCGGGGACGTCGTGCCCCTCCGCGCGCAGCTCCGCCAGGCACTGCTCCATCAGCACGCGGCTCCGCTCCACCTCGCTGATCTCGTTCACCAGCGGGAGCATGATGCGGATGTCACCGTGCGCCATCGCCCGGCCCAGCGCCCGCAGCTGGGCGCGGAAGATGTCGGGCTCGTCCAGGCAGACGCGGATGGCGCGCCACCCCAGGAACGGGTTCTCCTCGCGCCCGATGTGCAGGAACGCGGGGAACTTGTCGCCCCCCAGGTCGAAGGTGCGGATGACGACCGGCTGCCCCGGAAACGCATCCGCCACCTTGCGGTACGCGGCGTACTGCTCCTCCTCCCCCGGCGGCGTTGCGCGGCCCACGACCAGGAACTCCGTCCGGTAGAGGCCCACGCCCTCCGCGCCGTGGTTGCGCGCGCTGTCCGCCTCACCGGGGAGGTCGATGTTGGAGCGCAGCGCCACCTTTACCCCGTCGCGCGTCACGGCGGGGAGGTGGGCCAGGAGGACGAGCTCCTGCTCCCACTCGCGGACCAGGTAGTCGCGCTGCCGGTAGGTGTCCTTCTCCTCGTCCGTGGGCGCGATCACCACGCGCCCCTGGCGGCCGTCCAGGATCATCTCGTCCCCGTCGCGCACCGTCTCGCTCAGGTTGCCCAGCGAGACCACGCAGGGAATGTCGAGCGAGCGGGCCAGGATGGCGCTGTGCGAGGTGCGCGTTCCCAGGTCCGTGGCGATCCCGATCACGTGCCTGGGGTCCAGCTGCACGGTGACGGACGGGGTCAGCTCGTGGGCCACCAGGATGACCTTGTCGCCGTCCACGCGCGCGGCCAGGTCGGGGTCCGGCATTCCCATCAGCCGGCGGAGGACGCGGGCCTGGATGTCGGCCAGGTCCGCCAGCCGGTCGATGATCATGGGGTGCGACGAGTGGGAGAGGGCGCTCTCCCACTCCAGCACCCGCCACTCGAAGGCGCGCTCGGCCGTCAGGTGGTTCTCGCGGATGTAGCCGATGGTGCCCTGGACCAGGTCGGCGTCCTCCAGCATGAGCACCTGGGGGTCGAAGATGCGGGCCTCCACCTCGCCCACCGTCTCGGCCGTGCGGCGCTGCACGGCGCGGATGCGGTCCTGCGCGTACGCGCACGCGTCCAGGAAGCGCCGCACCTCGGCGTCCACCTGGTCCGGCGGGATGGTGGCCCCGTGCGGCACGCGCGGCACCTCCCACCGCAGCACGCGCGCGGGGGCGATCACGATGCCCGGCGCCGCCGGGATGCCGTCGCGGACCACGCTCACCGTGGCTACTCCTCGCCGAAGCGGTTGCGGATGAGCTCCACCAGCGCCTCCACCGCGCCCCGGGCGTCGTCGCCCGCGGCGCGGATGTGCACGGTGGAGCCGCACTCGGCGGCCAGCATCATCACCCCCATGATGCTCTTGCCGCTCACCTCCACGTCGTCCTTGCGGATGAACACCTCGCTCGCAAAGCGGTTGGCCAGCTTCACGAACTCGGCCGCCGGACGGGCGTGCAGGCCGTACTTGTTTACGATGGTCACTTCGCTCGCGTGTTCCATCCCATCCACGTTTACGAGTTGTTCGCCAGCGCCACGCCGGCCACGAGGATCGCCGTCAGGGCCACGGCCGCCACCCAGCGCACGCGGGGCCCCAGCACGATGCCCGCCGCCAGCGCGGCCGCGCCCACGGCGGCGTACGGCAGGCCCGCCTCGCCCCCCCAGCCCACGGCGAGCACGGCCGCGAAGCCGCTGAGCACGGCCCCGGCGTCGCCCGCGCGCTCGCCCAGCCGCTCGAACGGCGCCTCGCGCAGGGCACGCGCCACCTGCAGGCCGTCGCGCAGGCCGGCGCGCAGGCCCCAGGCGCGCATCCACAGGTGCAGTGCGTTGTAGGAGACCAGGAACGCCAGGACGGCGATCCACCACCCGGCGCCGGCCAGCAGCAGCGCCACCATCAGCAGCGCGCACGCGGGCCGCCACATCAGCCAGACCAGCCGGTCGCCCAGCGACCCCAGCGAGCCGCGGATGGCGCTCTTGAAGCGGTCGATGGTCTCCCGCGGCACCCCGTCGCCCTCCAGCCGCGCCAGTGCGCCGGCCGCCAGCACGGCCAGGTACGGGTGTGCGTTGAAGAGCTCCGCGTGCCGCGCCAGGGCCTCCCGCAGCCGGGCCGGATCGTCCGCGTACAGGTGGCGCAGCGCGGGCGCCAGCACGTACGCCAGCCCCGTCCCGATGAGCGTCGTGTAGTTCCACGACCCCTGCACGGCCAGGCTGCGCAGCAGCATGGCGCGGCGCACGGGGCGCGGCAGGGCGCTCACCGCAGCCACAGCAGCACCGCCCCGGCCGGCGCTGGCGAAAGGGAATCCACCCCAGCGTCTCCAGCAGCGTGCCGAGGACGAGCAGGCCCACGAGCGTCACCAGCACGCCGCGCACGAAGTCCAGCGCCAGGGCGCGCAGGTGCAGCCGGTCGATGGTTGCCGCGTCCACCGGCCCCGGCGGCGGCACCGCGATGCGCACGTTGACGCGACGCATGTACTCCACGCTCCGCCCCCCCAGCCACCCCCAGCCCAGCATGAAGACCACGGAGGCCAGGAGCGCCACCTGCGAGGTGGCGGGCGCGCCCGCGAAGGCGCCCGCGGCGGCCACGGACGCGGGCCCCGCCTCGGGGTAGCGCGCCGCGCCCACGGGGAGCACGGCCAGGTGAATGGCCTCCATCAGGAGCCCGCAGACGATGCCGCCCTCGGGGTTCCCCGCGATCATCCCCGCCAGCCCCGCCGCGATGAGCGGACGGCTGAGCATGAACTGCCCCACGGAGGTGGCGTCCAGCGCCAGCAGTCCGCCCAGCAGGCTCAGCAGCAGGAGCGTGGCGGGGTCCGGAATCATCCGCCGTGTCCCAGCAGCTCGTCCAGGGGCACGGCGCGGGTGGCCGGCAGGTCCCGCGCGGAGACGATGGCCCCCGTGGCCGCCAGCCGGCGCAGGGTGTCGCGGTCGCCGTCGTCCAGGTGCAGGTAGGGGAGCACCCGCCGGCGTCCGTCCGCGTGGTGAATGCCCCCCAGGTTCACCTCCTCGCCCGCCAGCGTGCCGCCCTCCGCCAGCCGCAGCGCCGTGGGGATGTCGCGCACCAGCGCGATCACCCGCTTGCCGCCGCCGCGCCACTGCGGGATCTGCCGGCGCGCGTCGTCCACGCTGGCAAAGGAGGCCTCCATCTCCGGCGGCACGCCCAGACAGTAGAGCTCCTGCTCCCAGGTGCTGCCGGCGATGGCGTCGTCCACCACCACGATGCGGTCGGCGTGGAGGGGGCCTCCCCACCCCACCACCACCTGGCCGTGGATCAGCCGCTCGTCAACGCGAAGCAGCACGATCGGCATGCGGCGTCACCTCGCGGCAGGAGCCGGTGATGGCGGCCTTTCCCTTGTTCACCAGCCGGTCCACCAGCTCGGGGAGGGAAAGGTCGCGGTGAAAGACGAAGTCCAGCAGCATGGGCAGGTTCACCCCGCAGATCACGGCCGTCTCGGGCCGGTCCACCGTCAGCCGCCGCGCGGCGAAGGCGCAGCTGCCGGAGGGCATGTCCGTGAACACGATCACCGGGCCGCTCCCCAGCGAGCCGGCCACGGCGGCCTGCAGCGCCTCGGGGCCGCACCCGTCGTTGCTCACGGCGCGCAGCGCTTCGCCGTCCACACCGGCAATCTGCCGCACCGACTGCACCAGCCCCTCGGCCAGCGAGGCGTGGCTCACCACCAGCCCGACCACGGGCTCACTCATAATCCTCCTCCAGGTACTCCGACGTGCCGGACATCCGGTTCTGGAGCCGCTGGTTGAACAGGCGGGCGGTGTCTACGCCCGAATACTTCAGCAGGTGGTTCATCGCCACCACCTCGCAGACCACGGTGATGTTCTTTCCCGGCACCAGCGGAACCGTGACCAGCGGGATGGGCACGCCCAGGATGTCCATCGTCCGGGTGTCCAGCCCCGTGCGGTCGTACGTGGCCTGCTGGTCCCACAGCTCCAGCTGCACCACCACCTCGATGCGCTTCTGCTGGCGGATGGCCCGAATGCCGAACATGGTGCGGATGTCGATGATTCCTACCCCGCGGATCTCCATGTGGTGCTTCTGCAGCTCGTGCCCCTTGCCGATGAGCACCTCGTTGCCGCGCCGCGTGATCATCACCAGGTCGTCCGCGACCAGCCGGTGGCCGCGCTCCACCAGGTCCAGCACCGTCTCGCTCTTTCCCACCCCGCTCTTGCCCGTGAAGAGGAGTCCCACGCCGTACACGTCGGCCAGCGAGCCGTGCAGGGTGGTGCGCGGGGCGAAGCGCTCTTCCAGGAACGGCTTGATGCGGGTGTAGAACTCCGCCGTCTTGAGGGCGCTGCGGAGAAGGGGCGTGCCCGCCTGGTTGCACAGCTCGATGAGCGGCTCCGGCGCCTCCTGCCCCTTGGTGATGAAGACGACGGGGATCTCGAAGTCCAGAAAGGTCACCAGCGCGGCGCGGCGGCGCTCCTCGTCCAGCGACTCCAGAAAGGCGACCTCCGTTTCCCCCAGCACCTGCATGCGGTCGGTGGGAAAGCGCTCGGTGTACCCCGTGAGCACCAGCCCGGGCGAGCTGATGTCGGGGTTGGTGACGGTGCGCGAGAGCCCGCGCTCGTCCGTCAGCAGCTCCAGTGCGAGCGAGTCCCGCTTGGCGCGCAGCAGCTCGTCGACCGTCAAGTCACCCTCGGGGGATAGCGAAGCAGGCGGCCTGTCTTCAGGTGGACGGACAGGATAACGTTCCCCCGCCGCCTCGGCAAACGTGCGGCGGCGGGAACGGCGGCACGGAGCCGGGCGGACGGGGTCGCGCGCGCCCGGCACTCGACCGGCGCCGCCCGCCCGCCGGCCAGGGTTCGTACCGCCGGCGGGCCATGCGGCCGTGGACGGCGGTTCCGCCCGCGCGCCCGGCGTTCACCCCCTCCCGCTCGCGTGACGGAACGGTGACTCGGCCGGTACCGTCCCGAGCCGGCGGGCGCCGCCGCCGGTGACGCGGGCGGCATACGGTTGGCGGACATGCATTGTGCCGCCCCGATACCCCGCGGCCGAGACATGCGCACCCCGTCCACCCGTCCACCCGTCCACCCGTCCACCCGTCCACCCGTC
>DATABT010000508.1:0-6516 GCA_036259455.1 Longimicrobium sp.
CCCCCCCCCCCCCCCCCCCGGCGCGGGCCCGGCGGTCCGGCCGTCCCGCCCGGGGAGGAACCCTGGCCTGGCGCACGGACCCACCCCACCTCGACCTCCCCGGGGAATGTGGGTGAGGTGGGCGAGGTTTACGCGGCCGGAGGGGGCGTGCCCCCGCGCCGAATCCATCGCGGCACGACGAAGTTCTCCCCTCTCCGCGAGGCACGAGCGGCGAGGGGCCGGGGGAGGGGCCCCACGCACCGCAATCCATCCACCGAACCACGTTCCATGACCCGAATCCGGGCCCTTCTTTTCGCTCTGTCGATGGTCTGCGCGGCGTTGGCGCCCTCGCGCGCGGCGGCGCAGGTGGCGCCGGACGCGCGGTGGCACACGTTCGACACGCCGCATTTTCAGGTGCACTACCAGGACGGGCTGGAGCCGCTGGCCCGGCGCGCGGCGGCGCGGGCGGAGGAGGCGCGCGTGGCGCTCTGGGCCGCGCTGGTGCAGCCGCCGCGCGGGCGCGTGCACCTGGTCATCGCCGACAACCTGGACTACGCCAACGGGCTGGCGAACATCTTTCCGCGCAACCGCATCGTCGTGTACGCGCACGGGCCGGTGGAGGAGCCGTCGCTGGCGTATTCGTCCGACTGGCTGGAGCTCGTGGTGAGCCATGAGCTGGCGCACATCCACCACCTGGACTACGCCAGCCCGCTCATCCGCGGCCTGCGGTCGGTGCTGGGGCGCAGTCCGCTGCTGTTTCCCAACGCCAGCGTGCCGCAGTGGACCACGGAGGGGCTGGCGACCTGGCTGGAATCGCAGCTCACGGGCGCGGGGCGCGTGCACGGCAGCTTTCACGAGATGGTGCTGCGCACGGCCATCCTTGAAGACCGCTTCTTTTCCATCGACCGCGTTACCGGACGGCCGACCACGTGGCCGTCGGGGAATTCGGCGTACGTGTACGGGTCGATGTTCGCCGACTACCTCTCCGACCGCTACGGGCCGGAGCGCGCCGGGGCGTTCGTGCGCGAGGTGGGCGGACGGTGGATTCCGTACTTCATCGACGGCGCGGCGCGCGACGCGTACGGCGTCACCTTCTCCCGCGCGTGGACCGAGTGGCGGGATTCGCTGCGCGACAGGTACGGACGATACGCGGATGTCGTCCGCTTCACGGGCCAGACGCAGCCGGAGCAGCTGACGCGCGAGGGGCGGATGACGCAGTTCCCGCGGTGGTCGCCGGACGGGTCGCGCATCGCGTTCGCGCAGTCCACGGGACGCGACGATCCGGCCACGCGCATCATCCACCCCGACGGGCGCATCGAAACGGTGGCGGCGCGGAAGACGGTGGGGCCGCTGGCGTGGCTGCCGGACGGGAGCGGCGTGGTCACCTCGCAGCTGGACGCGGTGGATCCGTATCGCACGTACAGCGACCTCTATCGCGTGCCCCTGACGCGCCACACGCGGCGGCTGACGCGCGCGGAGCGGCTGGCGGAGCCGGACGTGGCGCGGGACGGGCGCATCGTCGCCATCCGCAACGGCGGCGAGGCGAACGCCATCGTGCTGCTGGACGCGGAGGGGCGCCAGGCGCGGACGCTGGTGCCCGCGGCCACGGACGTCTGGTGGTCGGCGCCGCGCTGGTCGCCGGACGCGTCGCGGATCGCCGTCTCGCGGCAGCGCACGGGCGGGCTGTACGACGTGGTGGTGATGGATGCGGACGGCGGCGTGGTCCGCGAGCTGACGCGGGACCGCGCGCTGGACATGAACCCGGCGTGGTCCCCGGACGGCCGCTACGTGCTCTTCTCGTCGGACCGCACCGGCATCCCCAACCTGTACGCGTTCGACCTGACCGCGGGACAGCTGCTGCAGGTGACCAACGTGCTCACGGGCGCCTTTCAGCCGGACGTGTCGCCGGACGGGCGGTGGATCGCGTTCGCGTGGTACCGCTCGGACGGGTACCACATCGCGCGCATCCCCTACGATCCGTCCACCTGGCGCCCCGCGCGGGCGCCGCACCCGGACTTCGTGCACCCCCCCGCCGACCCCGCGCGCTACGCGGCGACGGCGGGCGGCCCCTCGCGCCCGTACTCGCCCTGGCGCACCCTGCCGCCGACCACGTGGAGCCCCGTCTTTACCCCTGACACGGTGCTGGGGACGGCGTTCGGCATCGCCATCCAGGGGAACGACGTGCTGAACCGCCACACCTGGGCGGCCTCCGCCTCCGTGCGTGACGACGAGGGAGAGACGCGGGCGGAGGGATTCGCGGCGTACGCGTACGCGGGGCTGGGGGTGCCGGTGATCGGCGCGTCGGCGTACCAGGACTGGGACGTGTTCGCGGACGCGGGGGAGGTGGAGGGGCCGGACGGCGGCGCGATTCCGACGGCGTGGCTGGAGCGGGAGCAGTCCATCTCCCTCGTCGCCACCTTTCCGCGGCCGCGCTTTCGCTCGTTCAGCTGGGTGAGCGTGGGGCTGAACCTGCGCCAGCGGGAGTTTTCGTGGGATGATCCGGAGGCGGCGGGCGGGGTGGAGCTGCCGGAGCTGGCGCCGGACCTGGGCGCGGTGCTCAGCGTGGGCCGGTCGACCGCGCGGGCGTACGACTTTTCCGTGGGCCAGGAAGAGGGGTGGACCAACAGCCTGACGGTGGAGGGGCGCCGCTACACCCGCGCGCTGGGCGACGGGACGGAGCCGCAGGGATACATCCGCGTGGCGGGCCGCTCGCAACGCTACGACACCTTCGGGCGCGGGGGCCTGTTCGCGCGGCCGGTCCTGGCGATGCGCGTCCTTGCCGCGGCGGACGTGGGGTCGCGCAGCCCGGGCTTTTCCATCGGCGGGCTGTACGGCGGGGGCGTGGGGCTGCCGCTCTCCACGGGGCTGGGGATCGGGGGGACGCTGGACTTTCCCGTGCGCGGGTACGCGGAGGGCGTGCAGTTCGGCGACCGCGCCGTCTCGGGTACCATCGAGTACCGCCAGCCGCTGGCGCTGGTGGAGCGCGGGTACAGGCTGGTGCCCGCGTTCCTGGACCGGACGTGGGCCGCGGCGTTCGTGGACGGCGGCGCGGCGTGGTGCCTGGACGACTGTCCGCTGTTCCTGGATCCGCGACGCGACGCGCGCCCCCTCTTTTCAGTGGGCGCGGAGCTGGCGGCGGATCTCACCTTCTTCTTCTACGGCGACTTCACCATCGTGGGCGGGTTCGGCGTGCCGCTGACCGAGGTGGACGTGAGCGGCGGCGGGCGCACGCGGCCCCGGCCGGTGGGGTACGTGCGGTTCGGGCGGTCGTTCTGAATCGTTGGGACCGCCGGGATCGGGAATCGCCGGCTATCCCCGGGGATGAATCCCGGGGATGAATCCCGGGGTCGCCCCGCCCAGCCACCCCGGGTTGAAACCCGGGGCCATAAGGGCCATAAGCCCCGCCCTGGGCGCGCTGCGCTTGCCCGGCGGGGCTTTACCTGCTCGCGTTCGTCGTGCACGCACGCACCTTCGCACTTTCGTACTCCCCCCGGCACGGAACCTGAATCACCAATCCGCCCAGGCATTTACGGCGACCCGCAGACCAGGAGATCGCGATCATGGGTGGCAAGCGGCCCGACCAGCACAACATCGACCCCGGTGAAGCCGGTGCGACGGACTACAAGAACCTGCCGCAGACGGGGCGGGGCAACAGCAGCCTGGACGACACGGTGACGAAGGACCGCGAGCAGCTGGCCGAGTCCGCCGCCACGTCCGGAATGCCGTTCAACCCCGGCAAGCCGGCGCCATCCGTGCACGCGCGGGCGGGCGAGCGGGTGGATGACGCCGGCGGCAGCGACGAGGGAAAGGAGCGCGAGCGCCGCGGCAACACCGATCCGCGCGACGAAGGGGTGGGCGCATGACGGGCGAGCGCGACGCCGGCCCCGGTCCGCGCAAGGAGGTCGGCGGCGCCGAGTCGTCGCGGGAGCACCCGCCGCACGCGACGGAGAACGACAAGGGCGCGCAGGTGCAGGGGAGCACGCAGGCCCCCAACACGGTGCCCGCGCTCCCCGCCAACGCGCACGGCCAGGACCGCGTGGGCCCCGGCGCCGGCGCGGAGTACATCGACGACGAATCGATGTACGAAAAGCGCCCCGGCGAGGACAAGGACCGGCGCACGAGCCACCCGTAGCCCCTCCCCGGCCTGGCGCCCTTCCCGCCCCTCCCGCAGACCGCGCGGGAGGGGCGGTATGCTTCCCCCGGCGGGGCTTCGCATGCGTGCGGGAGAGGGGTCGGGGAAGGGGCCCTGCGCGGACCCGGCGCCCCGCACCCCCAGCACCGCGCACGCCTGTCCTCACCCTCCCCCGCAACTGGTTTATGCGCCCTTCGGACGATAGCATGTAGCGCGCGGCGGCCGGAGCCGGCGCGCATCCCTCTTCATCACATGGAATGTACGTACTGGGTGTTCACCTCGGGCACGACGCGGGCGCGGCGCTGATCCGGGACGGCGTGGTGCTCGCGGCCGCGGACGAGGAGCGGTTCGCCGGCATCAAGCATTACGCCGGGCTGCCGATGCACGCCGCGGAGTTCTGCCTGCGACAGGCGGGCATCCGGGCGGGCGAGGTGGATTGTGTCGCGGTCGCGTCGGACACGGTGGTGCCGGAAATGGAGTTCCTGCTCGGCTTCGCGCCGAAGCAGCCGGGCGGCAGCGTGCGGCTGCGCGCCGCGACTGCGGTGCGCAGGCGGCTCGGGCTGCCGGCGCAGCACCCGCCGCTGTACCGCGAGCCGCTGGGCATTCGCCCGGACGCGGAGGTGCGCTTCGTGGAGCATCACCTGGCCCACGCGGCCTCGGCGTACTACACCAGCGGCCACACGGGGAAGACGCTCATCATCACCGCGGACGGCATCGGCGACCGCACCTCCACCGCCGTCTGGTCCGCGGAGGACGGGCGCATCCGCAACCTGATGCGCGTGGGCGGCGAGGGGTCGGTGGGGTGGTTCTACGGGCTGGTGACGGAGGCGCTGGGCTGGTGGGTGGGGGACGGGGAGTGGAAGACAATGGGCCTCGCGCCCTACGGCGACGCCCGGACCGCGGCCGGGGCGCTGGACGCCTGGATCCCCCGCTACCGCGACGGCCGGCTGGAGCGCGGGGTGAACTTCGGCGCGCCGCGGTTCTGGCGCGAGAGGGGGACGTACCACTGGCACTTTCGCGACGCCGCCGCGGTGCGCGCGGTGGTGGAGCGCGTGGGCCGGCAGAACGCGGCGGCCGAGGCGCAGCGGCTGGTGGAGGAGGAGATGGGTGGCTTCGTCGAAGCATGGCTGCGGCGCGAGGGGGTGCGCCAGGGCTGCTTCGCGGGCGGCGTCTTTCTCAACGTGAAGCTCAACCAGCGCGTGTGGGAGATGGGCGTGCTGGACCGCCAGCACATCTTTCCCGCCGCGGGAGACTCCGGCCTCTGCGTGGGCGCGGCGCTGCTGGCCAGCCACGAGCTCGCGGGCACGGGCGTCGGGAGGCTGGACAGCCTCTACTGGGGCCCCGCCTTCCCGGACGAGGAGATCGAGGAGGCGTTGCGGACGCGCAAGCTGCGGTACGCGCGCCACGAGGACGACCTTCCCGAGCGATGTGCGGAGCTGCTGAGCCGCGGCGCCATCGTGGGATGGTTTCAGGGGCGGATGGAGTTCGGCCCGCGCGCGCTGGGCTCGCGCTCCATCCTGATGGACCCGCGCGACGCCCGCAACAAGGAGATCGTGAACGCCGCGGTGAAGTACCGCGAGCCCTTTCGCCCCTTCTGCCCGTCGATGCTGGCGGATGCGCTCCCCGCCTACTGCCGCGACGCGCGCCCGGAGCCGTTCATGATCACCTCGTTCCGCGTCCGCGAGGAGCGCGCGGGGGAGATTCCCGCGGTGGTGCACGTGGACGGAACGCTGCGCCCCCAGGGGGTGGAGCGGGAGACCAACCCCCGCTACTGGCGGCTGATCAGGCGCTTCGAGGAGCTCACGGGCGTGCCGGTGGTGATGAACACCTCGTTCAACGTGCGGGGGATGCCGGTGGTCTGCACGCCCGCGGACGCGGTGAAGTGCTTCTTCGACACCGGGCTGGACTACCTGGCGATCGGCAGCTTTCTGCTCGCCAAGGACGGGGTTTCCCCCGGCCTCGCGCCCTTCCCTCCCCCGCAGCCTGCGCGGGGGAGGGAGTGATACCGAATCCGCAGATAGAGTCAGTTGATTTCCTGAGAGAGCGCCCCCGTGAAACAAGCCCGGGTACTGTTCCATGGGCGCGACCGAAGGATCTCCTCGCCCCATCTGGGAGGATGGGTCCGTGGCAGGGAGCCGCCCTCCCGGTTCCGCGGGCGAGATCCTTTGGTCGGCGCCCGGCCTCGGCGAGTGGGATGAGGTGTGGCGCGGCGCCTCCCTCAGGAAATCAACGTCACGTCTCTTTTCTCGGATTCGGATTGAGGTCCGGCCCGGTTCGACGGTGACTGAACCGTGACGGGTCAGGGCACAGGTTCACCCCCTCTCCCGCACACTCGCCGGACCTCAAACCGAATCCGAGAAAAGAGACGTGACGTTGATTTCCTGAGGGAGGCGCCGCGCCACACC
>DATABT010000509.1:0-6364 GCA_036259455.1 Longimicrobium sp.
GGCGCGCGGGCGCCGCCTGCGCCGCGGCCGTGGCCGCGACCAGCGCCGCCGCCAGGGCCAGCAGGGTGCGCTCAGACGCTCGCATCGTCGTCCACCGGCGTGCTGGGAATCACGTACGTCTCCACGGAAAAGCGGGCCTCCAGCTGCACCGGGGCGCCCGGGCGCGGCGGGGCGGCGTTGGCCGCGTCGGCGCGGGGCGCCACCGTCAGGTTGGTGGGCGTCACGATGCGCGGCAGCGAAGCCACGCGGGTCAGGAACTCGCCGATCTGGTGGTATCCGCCGATCACCGCCATGTCGTACACGCGGCGCGTGTAGTACTGCTCCTCGGTAGCACCCACGGGCTGGATGAGCGTGAGCTCCACCCCCGTGCGCTGCGCCTCGGCCGAGATGGCGTCCAGCAGGTTGGGCAGCTCCTCGTCGGAGGGGATGAGCCCCTCCGCCAGCTCCAGCTGCTGGCGGTACAGCGCCAGCTGCTGGTCCATGGCGCCCTCGGCGCCGCCGCGGGTGATGGCGCGGCTGCGGGTGTTCACCGTGCGCAGCGTCTCCAGCCGCGTCTCCAGCGCCGCGACCTGCTCCTTGCGGGGCGTGTACACGCGGTCGTAGAAGCCAAAGGCCAGCAGCGCCAGGAACAGCCCGCCGTACATCAGCTGCTTGCGCTGCTGCGGGTCCAGGGGGGGAAGCGCCATGTCAGGTCACCGCGCGGTGAGAAGGGGAACGGTCTCGACGAAGGCGGAGTCGGGCTCCTCCCACCGCGCCTCCAGCGTGAACCTGAGCACCGTGCGCCCCTGCACGTCGTCGCGCTCGCTGGTTACCAGCGCCACCTCGCGGATCATGGGCGACGCCTCCAGGTTCTTCATGAAGCGGGTGAGCGCCTCGGTGCTCCCCGCGTTCCCCTCCAGGGTGAACACCGGCCCGGCGGGGGCCACCGGCGCCGCCGCGGCGGCCCGGGCGCTGTCCGCCCCGGCGGAATCCGTCTTCGCCGCGGCGGCCTGCGCGGGAGTGGGCGGGGGCGGGGCCGCGTCGTCGTCCTCCACCACCGCCAGCCGGGTCAGCCACATGAACGGCGGGGTGGCGCGGCTCACCTCGTCCATCAGGTGCGGCCACACGTAGCGGCGCGTGTCCACCTGGCGGATGACCTCCATCTTGCGGTCGATGGTGTCGCGCCGCGTGTCCAGCGTCTTCATCAGGGCGATGGTGCGCTCCAGCCGAACGGAGTCGGCCGCCTCGGCCTCCACCTCCGCCTGCAGCTGCGCGCGCGACTGCCCCGAGGTCCAGAACCAGTACGCCCCCAGCAGCGCCAGCAGCACGGCCGCGCCGGCCACCCCGGCCACGCGCGGGTCCGCGCCCAGGCTGGGGAGCGACGGGCCGCCCGGGGCCCGGCGCGCCGCCGCGGGGCGGCGCTGGGTGCCGCTGGGGAGCAGGTTGATCTCGATCACGTTGGGTCCACGGTGCGGAGTGCGGTGCCCTCAGGCGGCCTGGCGCAGCGCCAGCCCCACCGACAGCATCAGCATGGGCGCCAGCTCGTCCACGGCAAAGAAGGAGGTAACGCCCGTCCGCGCGCGCAGGCGCTGCAGCGGCGAGGCCACCTCGGTGCGGGCGCGCAGCCGCGCCGCCACCACGTCCACCAGCCCCGGGATGCGCGCGCCGCCGCCGCACACGAACACGCGGCCGGCACTGGTCACCCCGTCCGAGGCGCCCAGAAAGGCCAGCGCCCGCTCCACCCCCACGGCCAGGTCCTCGGCCCCGCCGCGCAGCAGCTCCTCGAATTCTCGCGCGCGCTCGCTCCTGCCCTGGAGAACGGCGTCGGCCTCCTCCACGGTCAGCCCGTGCATGCGGCGCAGGTCCTCGCGCAGCCGCCGGCTGCCGAAGGGCACGTCGCGGGTCAGCACCAGCGCGCCGTCCTGCAGCACGTTCACGGTGCTGATCTCGTGGCCCACGTTCACCAGCGCGGCCACGCCCTCCATGGCTTCGGGGTAGTTGTACTCGAATGCGTTGTGCAGGGCGAAGGAGTCGACGTCGATGACGCTCGGCCCCAGCCCCGCGTCACGCAGCAGCCCCACCTTCTGGTCCACCACGTCGCGCTTGGCGGCCACCAGCAGCACGTTCATCTGCAGCCCGTCGTCCAGCGGGTCCAGGATCTGAAAGTCCAGCTGCACGTTCTCCATGTCGAAGGGCACGTACTGCTCGGCCTCCCAGCGGATCACCTCGCGGGCGTCCGCCTCCTTCATCCGGTCCATCTGAATCTTCTTCACCATGACGTCGCGGCCGCCCACCGAGGCCACCAGGCGCTTCGGCTTCAGGCCCGACGACTCCATGAGCGAGCGCACCGTCTCCACCACGATCTGCGGGTCCATGACCTCGCCCTCGACGATGGCGTCGGCAATGAGCGGCGTGTGCGACACGTGCACCAGCTCCGGCTCGGGGCCGGAGTGGTCGATCACCGCCACCTTGATGAAGCCGCTGCCGATGTCGAGCCCGACCGTGCTCTTGTTGCGGCGCAGAAAGGAAACCATGGGCCTCGGCGTGGAGTCCGTGAAAGCGCGGCCCGCAAAACTGCCGCGGGCGGAAAGCGTGAACGGGTATGGATCAGGGAAGGTGAGCAACACGTTAGCGCGGGCATGCGCGCTCGTCAAGATGGACGCGACATGCCCGCGCTAAACCCTGCCCCCATGGGCGTTAGCGTATCAGTTCGTACCAGGCGAATGTGCCGCCGTTGCGCTGCTGATCCGCGTTCTGCAGCGCGTCCTGGTTGAAGGCGGCCATGGCCTCGGCGTTGGCGCACGTGTTGTACTTGATGGTGGCCGTGCCGGTGATGTTGTCTTCCACCGTGCTCGACGATCCGAACGCGATCACGCCGCCCTCGATCTTTGACTCCTGCCCCGCCGCGCCGCCGCGGATGTACATGTCCTTCTCCACCAGGATGATCCCCTTGAACGTGAAGTTGCCCTGAATTTCCAGGCTTCCGTTCAGCACGATGATCACGCCCTGGCCATACCTGCCATTGATCTTGACGCTTCCGCCGCGGGCATCAATGGCCACCGTGCGAAAGCGTGACGCCGACGAGTTGGGGCAGGCAAAGCCCACCAGCAGCTGCTGCGGGCACCCCCAGTTGTACATGGTGTCGGCGCCGGTGGTGTTGTCGCCGCTGATGACCCGGGTCTGGAAATCCGGCTGGCTCCAGCGCGGGCCGAACTTGTACTGCGCCATGTCGGCCATGGACCGGAGGGTGAGGTTGGGGCCCAGCACCACCCGCTCCAGCTCCGCCTTGGTGAAGTCGGCCGTGTCGGCGGCGCCTTCCAGGTTGCGCTCGGCGTTGTTGCCCAGGTCGATCTTGGCTCCGGCGGTCACCTGCACGGCGTAGTCGCTGGTGCTGTCGGCCGCGTTGCAGTAGTTGACGCCGCTGCGCCCGTCGGAGATGGTGGCGTTGCCCGAGACCTTGAGGTCGCCGCCCGAGGTGGCGCCCGCGTTGATGTTCGCGTTGAGCTGCGGTGCCTGGCGCGTGAGCCGGACGAACGCCCCCACGCCGCGCCCGCGGCCGTCCTGCGGCAGGGCCACCAGCGAGAACACCTCCGTCGCCGTCATGGGGTCGGTGGTCGTGACTGCGTCCCACGCCATCCGGGCCACCTGCACCTGGTAGTTGCGGCCGTCCGGGCCCCGGGCGGCCCCGGCGTTCGTGTTGGCCAGCCAGCGTCCGCCCAGCTGCGCGCGGTCGAACAGGTACTGCTCCAGCGCGGCGTCTGCGTTGTACAGCGAGCCGGCCGCCGTACGGTGCGCGGCGCTGATGGCGTACTCGGTGGAGGAGGTGAGCAGCGCGGTGGTCACCAGCAGGCTCACCGCCACCAGGCCGAACAGCGCCACGGGAAGGGCCACGCCGCGGCGGTCCGCCGCCAGCCGCTTGAGACGGGTGGACATGGGCATCCTCAGTTGTCGTTTCTGATCTGCACGGTGGCGGAGTCGAACTCCACC
This sequence comes from Longimicrobium sp., assembly GCA_036259455.1. Classification (GTDB taxonomy): domain Bacteria; phylum Gemmatimonadota; class Gemmatimonadetes; order Longimicrobiales; family Longimicrobiaceae; genus Longimicrobium. The sequence continues at coordinate 3,967 of DATABT010000509.1, forward strand.
TGGCGGCTGGACGCCGACCCCTGCCGGCTCTGCATCCGCACCCGCAGCCGCACCTGGCTGATGGGCGGGTTCTGCGCGGCCGCCGCGGCGCCCGGGGCACCGAGCATCTCCACCGGCGGCGTGCCGGTGAAGTAGGCGAAGCTCAGCCCGCCTGCCTCGGCCAGCGGACCGGCCAGCGGCTGCATCACGTACACGCCGCCCGTCGTCATCCCGTTGCTGCGGTAGATCCACCGCGAGCCCCGCGAGGTCTGCACCTCGTAGCGCACCATCTGGTACAGTGCCACCGTGGTGCCCACGGGGACGTTGGCCGGATGGTTGGCCCCGTCCAGCTGCAGCGCCACCACGTTGCCCGTGGCGTTGGGGCACGAAGCGGCCACGGGAACCACCGTCGACGTGTTCACCGTGGCGCGCGCGGGAAGCGTCGGTCGCCACCCCGCGGCGGTCTGGAAGAGGAGGCCGGCGTCCACACCCACCGGCGTGGGCTGCGACGGCAGGTTGGGGAACGCCACCACGGTGCGGGTGGTGCCGGTCTGCCCGCACACCACGCCCCAGCGGCGCGGCAGCAGCAGCTCGATGGCGTCGGCGTCGCCGGTCACGATTCCCGACGACACGGCGCCGCGCAGGTCGCTGGCCACCAGCTCCAGCGCGCCGCGCGCGTTCTGCTGTACCTCTTCGCGCCCGCTCTGCGCGGTGGCGATGCGCGACTGCGTGGTGACGAAGTTCAGCACGATGCCGATGAGCAGCGCGCCCAGCACCACCGACACCATCAGCTCCACCAGGGTGAAGCCGCGGCGTCCCCGGGATTCCTTAGCGAACGACACGGCCGGTCACGGTAGTGGGGGTGAGGGGGAGCCTGCTGGACCCGGTGGGCGGCGTCACGGTGACCGTCACCGTGTACAGCGTGCCGGCGGCGCCCTGGTTGTTGGCCACCACGTCCGTCTCCACCAGGGTGCCGTTGGCCAGCACCTGGTCGGTGGAGCCGGCGTTGCCGTCGGTGCGCGCCTGCTCGAGCACCGTCTCCAGCTGCTGCGAGGCGATCAGCGTGTACTCCGTCATGCGGTTGGCCGCCGCGATGCTGCGGCTGGCGCCGATGGCCATGGCCTCCAGGGCCAGCAGGCCCACCGCCAGGATCACCATGGCGATGAGCACCTCGATCAGGGTAAAGCCGCCGCGGTCATTCCCCGGGCGGGCCGCTTCAGTCGTTGCCACGATACACTCTCCCTACGGCCGAGATGCTCACGCTGTCGGACATGCCGCCCCGGGTCACGATCAGCCGGCCCGCGGAGCCGGTGCGCAGCATTCCGCGCGTGTCGAACGAGACGATGGCGTCGGACGGGGTCACCGTGACGTTGCGCTGGCTCCCGGAGACGTCCACCGTCTTCAGGGTGCGCAGAATCGCCGTCCCGTTGTCCACCGTCACCTGGTAGGTGCCGCTGCCGGTGACGCGCAGCGACACGGTGCGCCCTTCGCGCACGGCCTGGGTGCGCGCCAGCGCCAGGTCCGCCATCACCTGCGACAGGGCGCTGCGGCTGGAGTAGTGGCGCAGAACGTTCGACAGCCGCGGGACGGCGATGGCCGCCATGATCCCCGCGATGACGATCACGGTGAGGAGCTCCGCCAGCGTGTAACCGCCGCGGCCCCGGTGCCGGAATGCGTGTGGACGTTTCATGGGAGGATCCTTCTTCCAACTTCCATGCCGGGTGCCGGACCGGCGAAAAGCAAGCAACGGCAACGATTTTGTACCGCGTCGTGCGGCTACCTCATTTCCCGGTCCGGAACTTTTTTCCGGGCGCGGGGACCCGCGGAGGTCCAGCGGAAAGCGCGGGCGGCAAAAGACAAAGCCGCCCCGGGGGGCGGCATTCGTCCGCGGGCCCTGCGCCAGACCAGATCAGCAGGTGCCCACCGAGACGCTCCCCGCCTGGTCCACCCGGAACGAGGACAGTCCCAGCGAGGCGTCCAGCGGGGTGGCGCAGGCCACGTAAGCGGCGGCGCCGCCGGCGCCCAGCGCGAACCCGTAGTACTTGCCGCTGGCGAAGTTCACCCCGGCCCCTTCCAGGTTGGCGATGTTGGTGGCGTACGTGCCTTCCGCCTGGTGGTGGCGCTCCTGCAGCGTGTGCAGCTGCTTGAGGATCGGCGGTGCCTCGGCTTCCTTGGCCTTCTTGGAGACTTCGTTGAACTTCGGGACGGCGATGGCCGCGAGGATCCCGATGATGACCACGACGATCATCAGCTCGATGAGCGTGAATCCGTTCGGCGCGCGCCTCGCCGTCGTCCGCTGATTAAGCATGAGTCGAGAATCCGCGCGAGGTTTACAGGAAGAGAGAAGGGCCGGAAGCCCGCCGGGCGAGCGTCCGGCCCGACCGCCCAGCGGCCCCCCGGCGCCAAGCGCCGGGAGGCC